>NZ_VMQS01000091.1:75-4847 GCF_007625055.1 Halomonas sp. | reverse complement strand
TCGGCGCTTGAAGCCATGGGCGAGTCTCCCCAGCTGATTAGCGGCAGGCGCGATAACATCAAGGTCACTCACCCGGATGACCTGGCCCTGGCAAGCGCCATTCTGAATGCTCAAAAGCATGCATATATTTAAAAAATGACCCTCATTTCAACGTATTCAGGAGACTGTCATGCGCATCGGCCACGGCTTTGATGTTCATCGTTTTGGGCCGGGAGATCACCTGGTCGTTGGCGGGTTGAAGCTGCCGTTTGGCGCGGGATTTGTTGCCCATTCAGACGGTGACGTACTCCTGCATGCCATTGCGGATGCCCTCTTGGGTGCCTGCGCGCTTGGTGATATTGGTCATCATTTCCCCGATACTGATCCCGCCTATCAGGGGGCGGATAGCAGGATTCTGTTGCGCAGGGTCAATGCACTGGTTCGCCAGGCGGGCTGGCGGCTGGGCAATCTGGATGCCACCCTGATGGCTCAGGCGCCCAAGATGGCGCCCCATATCCACGCCATGCGGTCGGTCATTGCAGAAGATCTTGACGTCGGGCTGGATCAGGTCAGTGTCAAGGCCACCACAACCGAGCGCCTGGGGTTTACCGGGCGGGGTGAAGGCATGGCAGCAGAGGCCGTGGTGCTGTTGCTGCCCCGGAGCGTTGAATGACCGCTCTTCCTGTGTGGCCACGCTGTCTGGACGCTACCCTTGGGGCTCCCAGGCCTGCCGGTTTTCGTCTCTCACCCGAAGATTTCAGGGTCGATGAACAGCTTGATTTCAAACCTGAAGGGCAGGGCGAGCATCTCTGGTTGCGTATCGAGAAACGCAATCAGAGTACCCTGGAAGCGGCCAGACAGCTTGCCCGGTTGTGTAATGTTTCGCCCAGAGCGGTTGGCTATTCCGGTATGAAGGATCGTGTGGCGGTGACGCGTCAGTGGCTGAGCGTTCAACTGCCTGGCCGCAATGCACCGGACGATCTGGCCGCACAGTTGGCCACCTTGGGTATCACTGTGCTGGAGCAGGCGCGCCATCCGCGTAAGCTCAAGCGCGGCGTTCATCGTACCAATCGCTTTATCCTGCGCCTGCAGGGCGAGGCCGTTGAGCAGGATGACTTTCAGGCCCGCTGGGAAAGGCTCTGCCGTGAAGGCGTACCCAATTACTTTGGGCCCCAACGTTTTGGCACCCATGGGCAAAATCTTCAGCGTGCTGAAGCCCTGTTAGCGCGGGGTTGGCGCAAGCGAGATGATCGCCAGGGCATGCTGCTGTCCTGCGCAAGAAGCTTTCTGTTCAACGAACTGCTGGGCCAGCGGGTGGCCAGAGGTGATTGGCAGTCGCTCCTTGAGGGCGAAACGGTCATGCTTGAGGGAACCCATAGTCTTTTTCGGGTTGATCAGCTGGACACCACTCTTGTTGAACGGGCCGCAAAACGTGATATTCACCCCACTGGACTGCTTTGGGGGGCTGATTTCGACGCCGATGATTCAGCGGCGCAGCAACTGGAAGCCGCCCTCGCCGAACAACATCCTGTTTTGACGAACGGCCTTGCCCAAAGTGGTGTCAAGTCAGCAAGACGCGCACTGCGCGTATGTCTTGATACGCCAGTACTGGAACGCGGCCAGCGCAATGACGAAGCGGTGATAAGTTTTTCCCTGCCCAGAGGGGCGTTTGCAACAGCTGTACTTAGCGAACTGATCAGCCAACCTGATGTGACAAATACTGATACGCTAGCAGACCTTAATAAGATTTAATCAGGAGGAAACCCATGCGGCGACTGCTGCTTTCCAATGATGATGGTGTTCACGCCCCGGGGCTTCGCGCCTTGCACGATGCACTGACATCGCATGCCAATTTACGTGTTGTGGCACCGGATCGTGATCGCAGCGGTGCCAGTAATTCTCTGACGCTCTCGCGCCCGCTCCTGCTCAGCGCCCTGGATAGCGGTTTTTACAGCGTGGATGGCACGCCGGCCGACTGCGTCTATCTGGGCGTCAATGGCGTTTGGGATGAAAAACCCGACCTGGTGATTTCGGGGATCAACCATGGCAGCAATCTGGGCGATGATGTGCTCTATTCCGGCACAGTCGCGGCCGCGATGGAAGGGCGAAATCTGGGGATGTCGGCAATTGCCATGTCGCTGTGTGGCGAGCGTCACTTTGCCACAGCGGCCCGTGTTGCATCGACACTGGTGGGTGCTGTGGATCAGCTGTCCCTCCCGCCGCGTACGCTTCTCAATGTCAACGTGCCCGACTTGCCCTGGAGCGAGATTCGTGGCGTCAGGGTTACCCGCATGGGGTACCGCGGCCCGGCCGAAAAACCATTGGCGATGCAGGACCCGCGGGGACGAACCCGTTATTGGATTGCTGCCGTTGGAGCTAACGCTGACGACGGTGATGATACAGACTTTGCAGCTGTTGAGGCCGGTTTTGTTTCGATTACTCCCCTGCAGACCGACCTTACACGCCACACGGCATGCAGTGACGTACAGGACTGGTTGGATGCCTTTACAGCCTGATATATCACCCATTGAAATGCGTGGCCGCGGGATGACGTCCCAGCGCACACGCGACCGTATGGTCAAGCGCCTGACGCGCCAGGGGATTAACGATGAGCGGGTGCTCAACGTTATGGCCCGCGCGCCTCGCCACCTCTTTGTTGACGAGGCCCTGGCCCATAATGCCTACGAGGATGCGTCCTTGCCTATCGGGTTTGGTCAGACCCTGTCCCAACCCCTGACCGTGGCCCGAATGACAGAGCTCACGCTGCGCGAAGCGCCAAAGCGAGTGCTGGAGCTGGGCACCGGTTCCGGTTATCAGACGCTTGTGCTGTCCAGCCTGGTAGATGAACTTTACTCGCTGGAAAGAATCCAGATACTCCACAAACGCGCCGCCCAACGCCTGGCGCGACTGAAGGTGTCGGCCAGGCTTGCCGTGGCCGATGGTAACCACGGTTGGCCAGACGCTGCCCCTTTTGATGTCATCCTGCTAACTGCCTGTGCCCGGACCGTATCAAGCGAGCTGCTGGAACAGCTGCGTGATGGCGGTGTACTGATTGCGCCGCTTGAAGATAGTGGCGGCCGTCAGTGGTTAACCCAGGTACGCCGCGTTGGCAGTGTGTACGAGAAACGTCGACTAGAGCCGGTTCGGTTTGTCCCGCTACTGCAAGGAGTCGTGAATTGAAGGGCAAAAGGTTAGCTATTTTTCTGAAAGGGGTCGGCATGGGCGCTGCTGATGCAGTGCCCGGTGTGTCCGGTGGCACCATTGCCTTCGTTACCGGCATCTATGAAGAGTTGATCCAGACGGTCCGCCAGTTTGGCCCAGGTGCCTGGGAAGCCTGGCGCCAGGGGGGCATCAAGCACCTTTACGCGCATCTTAACCTGACGTTTTTATTGCCTTTGCTGGTGGGTGTGGCGGCAAGCCTGGTCAGTGTTGCACATCTGGCACTGTGGCTGATGGAGGCTCACCCCCTGCTGTTGGACGGCTTCTTCTTCGGTCTGGTGGCGGCCTCGGCACTGGTGGTGCATAACGCCATGAAAAGCTGGAAGTTCTGGTACCTTTTGCCATTGGTGGCTGGCTTATTGCTGGCCAAGACCCTGCCTGGACTAATGCCGACGGTGCTGCTTCTGGGTAACGAAAATATGGTTGTTGTAGTGGCGGGCGCGATTGCAATCAGTGCCATGCTTCTGCCAGGCGTTTCCGGCAGTTTCCTGCTTCTGACCATGGGACTCTACGGGACCATCATGCAGGCGATTCGTGGTTTTGATCTGGCAGTTATCGGATTGTTTGGCCTTGGCTGCCTGATCGGGTTGGCTTTGTTTTCACGCCTTTTGGTCTGGTTGTTCAAACGCCAGCACGATGCCACTATGCAACTGCTATTGGGTTTTATTATTGGATCCTTGCCGGTCTTATGGCCTTGGAGAGAGCTTGTTGGCTATCAGCTGGGCCCGGACGGCCAGATTATCCCTCTGGCTTTCCGCTATCTGATGCCCAGCGAGTATGCTGTCTTGATTGGCGACTCGGCACAGTTTGGAACAGTCGCTCTATTGATGCTATTGGGCGCTATGCTGGTCGTTGGCTTGAATTATCACGCAAACAAGGCACCGTCTTCATTTTCAAGCGATCCATCAGGCGCTAACAAGGAGTAGTCACCTCAATGCGTAAAATGTTTCTTTTATCGGCGCTTGCCCTGGCTGTTGCCGGTTGTGCAAATTACCAGGGAAACCCGCAAGTGCGTGATATTGGCGAGGTAAAGCGTAACCTTGAGGCCAGCGGTCAGTACAGGGTGGAGCAAGGGGATACTCTCTATGGTATTGCCTGGCAGCAAGGCCTGGATTATCGCGAGTTGGCAGCTCTCAATGACATTGAGCCACCCTATAATATCTATCCTGGCCAGCAGCTTGCGCTGCAGTCGTCAGGCGCAGGCGTTGACCCGGAAGCAGCGAAGGCATCGCAGTCTGCGTCGCCCGATGATGGTGATACGGCTGATACCGCCGGTGCAGTGGCGACAGGCCTTGGCGAAACGCCTGTGCAGGCGGCCGCCAGCGTTCAGGAAGTGGACTGGTTGCTGCCGGATGACGCCGCAACCGAGGCATCCCGTCAGAATGACGAGGCGAGTGATGAACAAGCTGAAACACAGGAGCCAGAGCCGCTAGAGACTGAGTCACAAGCATCGCAAACAGACGCACCTGAAAGGCAAAAGCCAGAAGAGAAAGAGGAGCCAGAGACTCAGTCTGAACCTGAAACCGAAACCGAAACCGAAACCGAAACCGAAACCGAAACCGAAACCGAAACCG
>NZ_VMQS01000091.1:0-65 GCF_007625055.1 Halomonas sp. | reverse complement strand
GAAACCGAAACCGAAACCGAAACCGAAACCGAAACCGAAACCGAAACCGAAACCGAAACCGAAAC
>NZ_VMQS01000090.1 GCF_007625055.1 Halomonas sp. | reverse complement strand
TGACATACCAAAGCTTTCGCTAACTCCCCCGAAAAACGCTGGCTTACCAGGGGGTACCCAGGGCGCCGCTGCGTCGCAGTGCCTGCCCCACTTCCGCCAGTGCCTGTTCATGTTGACTGACGGCAACCGACCCCTGGGTGCAGGCCACTACGGCCCAGGCGCTACCAGGCTTGGCGTCATGCTCTGCCAGCCCTGCATCACAGCTGCGCCTGTCCTGGGTGCCGGTCTTGTGGGCAAAGTGTACCTGCTGACCCAGCCCCTGTTTGAGGCGTTTCTCTCCGGAGGTGGTGCTGGCCATCAGGGCAAGCAGCTTGGCACGGGGAGTGCCCTGAAGGTCGGGCATTGCGCCGTGGTAAAGGGTTGCCAGTACATCGCCAAAAGCTTTCAATGTGCCGGTGTTTTCGCCGGTGGCATGGTAGGCGTCAAATGCATGATGATAATCGGGCTGGTGGAGGCGCTGGGGTGACACATCCAGCCGCCTTGCCAGCGCCTGGGGGCGTTGGCTCACCGGTGATTGGCGCAGGGCGATAAAGTCCATACCGCCTAAAGAGCGGGCATCGGGATGCAGCTGGCCATACACCCCCTGGCGCACCTCCACCAGCCGGGTAATGGGCCCTAGCGCCTCGGGGGCGCCGCCACTGGCAGCTACCATGGCCCGGGCGCGTTGATTGACGTTATCCAGCCCGACGCGATCAATCAGCATATCGGTGGCAGTGTTATCGCTGACGCTGATCATGTGTTCAAGCAGATAGCTCACCGAGAGAGGGGTGCCGGGGTCGTGCCAGTTGGTTGGCCCGGCGCCATCTACATAGTCGCTTTCCGCCAGGGTCAGGCGCTCCTGGGGTGGCACGCCTGCGCCCAGTACCTCGGTGGCCACGGGTACCTTGATCAGCGAAGCAAGATACCAGGGCCGGTCGGCCCGCCAGGCATAGGCCTCGCCGCTGGCCAGATCTTGCACATAAACGCCGATATCACCGGCAAAGCGCGCCTCTACCTCCTTGAGGCGGGCATCCAGATCAGGCTGCCAGGCGCTGCGTTTATCAATTTCATGATACCAATGCGCCTCATAGCCGGATGCGGCGCCCGGGGCAAAGAATGTGAAGAAAGCGACCCACCCGACCAGGCCCGCTCGCCCGGCTAACCTCAAAAGGCGCAACGGGCGTTTTCTCCTGTTTTGATTGGCTGGCTGTAAGATGTCTGCCTCCTTTTAATACCGGTTGTTTTAGACGCCGGCGATCCGCTGCGCTGATCAACGGTACGCCGCCATGGTACGGGTCAGCCAGATCCACGCGGCGGCGCCTACAATCAATAAACCGCCTACCCCCAGGGCCTCTGGGTAGCTGTAGGCGCCTTCGCCCTGCCACACAAAGCGCAGCATCAGAAAAATCACCACGATATGAAAGATAAAGGCCTTCAGGGCATCTGAACCTACCAGAGTGATGGGCATCAGTGCCTTGGCTGCCTGTTTGCCGCCGGCCAGGGCAAGCGCGAACAGCACCAGCGCTCCCCCCAGGCTGAACAGCATGAAGGCCAGCCCGGGCGGGTGTTTGCCCTCATTATTGGCCACCGCCAACATGGCAGCGTGAACATCGCCGCCGCTCAGCGCCAGGCCATAAAAGCCGCCGATCATCAGCGCGCCAAGGCCTAGCAGAATCAGGAAAAGGCGTTTTTGCAGCGCTGGTACCCCTGAACAGCGCAGCACCGCCTCGCCGAGCAACAGGCCCATCAGGATAAGCGGCGCGCGGCTCAGTTGGCCCCAGGCGTAGTAGTCCTGATGGTCGACCAGCAACGCCTTGAGGGTGTCGTTGCCGCCAAATGATAGCCCCTGCAGCCAGGCGGCCAGGGCGGTGAGCAGGGCGATGACAGCGAGCCGGCTCCATAGGGGGGCCCGCGCCCAGAGCGGCAGGATCAAGGGCACCCAGAGCAGGGCGATGGCGTAAAAGCCGAGAATCTCCACCCAGATACCGAAGCCGCCGTAGAAGAGGGTGTCGGCGATTTCACTGGGCGTGTTGAAGGGCAGCATTTCCACGATCAGCAGTGCCTGGTACCAGAACCAGACTTCCAACGCGCGCAGCCAGAGTTTCAGCCGCCGCCTTGGCCAGTCGTCTCGCTGTACATGGGCAAGAAAGGCCACCGCCAGGGCCACCCCGAACACGAGAATGAACAGCGATGAGGAAAATTTGGTCAGCAGGTGAATCGGCACCATGCCCCACTCCGGCACGTTACGAATGCCGACCAGGCCACTGACGGAGTGACTGACGATCATCAAGCCGATGGCGATGCCGCGGGCCAGATCAATCGCTGCAATACGACCGTCGGCCTTGGGAAGCTGGGGCCTTTCATTCCAGGTTATCGCCATTCGCATCTCCTTATATCCGGGGGTATCCCGCATGCGCTGCCAGAACATTACCCTGATGGTTATCGCCTATGACCTCAAATCAAAGCGTTTGTCGCGTCATTGCGCGGCATTCCCGGAAACGTTGATGGCCAGGGGGCTTCGCGTTGAGCGGCGCCCATACGTATAGTGTCCCTTTCAGAGGCTTACGTTAATGCGCAGACCTTTTTTTGGTAGTGTCAAATGTGTGTCATCCTTGTGCCCGGTTAAGCGCGAAAGGCATTCTTTAAATATCTGATATACAAGGTGTCTATATCAATGGTCTCTTCCTCTTCTGATTCTGTTTCGAAGCCTGGTCTCAGCGTTGCCATCATCGGCAATGGCATCGCCGGCGCTGCCGCGGCAAGACAGCTGTCACTGACGATGCCTGAGCAACTTGACCGCATCACGCTCTACGAGATCGGCCGTGGCCCCGGTGGCCGGGCTTCAACCCGAAAGACACGGGCGATCCCGGCGTTGGGCATCAACCACGGAGCGCCCTATGCGGATATCACGACCTCTGAGGGGCTGGAGCTGTTGTCATCATTGGGTGATGCCATCACGCCCTATACGGGGGTTCGCTGTGTACTCGATGGCAACACCGGCGCTTGCCAGCGCCGCGAGCGGCTGGCCGGTGAAGCGCTGATTACCGGTATCAATGGCGAGATGGCCGCCATCGCCGGGGCTCTGATGCTGGATGATCACAACGCACGCCTGCCGCGCATCAATTCAGCGTATTCAACCATGATCAGGGGGCTATCGCGATCAGATGGCGAGGAGGCTCCCTGGATACTTCGGGATAAAAACGCCGAAGAGGTCGGGCGTGCCGACTGGCTGGTGGTGGCCGGTAGTGGTGTCGCCCATCCACGCTGGTCGGACACCTTTGGGGGTGAGCCGCCCCTTGTCGCAGTGGCTTCGCAGCTTGCAGACGCGCAGTTAAACGAAGCCCTTGCGGTCATTGCCGGGCAAACGGCAGCGCCGGTGCTCACGGTCTTGATGCACTGCACGGGTAATGAGGCTGAGCAATGGCAGCGTCTGGGTTTCAATGATGGCCGGGTCGAGCACCACAGTGTTCTGGCCAAGATTTCAATCCAGCCGTGTGGCCCGGAGAGTTGCTCGGTGGTTTTGCACTCCACGATCGATTACGCCCGGGGCAATGCCGGGGTATATGGGGCTTCATCCAGTGCGGCAAGGGTGGGTGATGCCTCATCGGATAGCGCTCGAGAAGAGGCCATTGTCGATGAAATGTTAACCGCGCTAGGCGATATCCCGGGGATGCCGGCAATTGAAAAATCGCGGTACGTGTTGGGCCCATTGCTGCACCGTTGGGGTAATGCCTTTCCTGAGGGGCAGCCTTTGCCAAGGGCACTATCGCTTTGTCCCACCTCCCGAGTGGCTTTCTGTGGGGACTACATCAGTACAGGCGCGCGAATGGGCAGCTGTGAGTGCGCGCTGCTATCCGGAACCCATGCGGCAGATGCTATTCGTGCCCAGGCCATGGGTGATGTGTAGCGCTGAGCCATCATTCACGCGGCCATCACCCTGGCGATATCAGTTCTTGACCAGTCCGCCATCCACCACCAGGTTCTGGCCAGTGACCGCTCGGCTCCAGGGCGATGCAAAAAACAGGGCCGCATCGGCAAACTCTTCCGGGGTGGTGACCCGGCGCAAGGGCGTATTCGCAGCGATGAGGTCAAAAACAGCCTCAGGCGTCGCGGCAGAGGCATCCGTGGTGCGCAGCAGCCCACCCGACAGCATGTTGACCGTGATGCCGTCAGGCCCCAGATCGTTGGACAACGTACGCGTAAGCGAGAGCAGCGCGGCCTTGGCCGCCGTATAGTCGTGGTAGGGGACCACCGGGTTCTGGAAAAGGTTGGTGCCAATATTGATAATCCGCCCGGTGCCCTGCTGACGCATGCCTGGCAGCGCTGCCTGTATGGTGTTGAGTGCACTACGTGCCGTACCCTGCAGCTGTTGATCAAGGTTTTCCCAGTTCAGGGTGTCGGCGGTGGGGCGTGCATCGCCGTTAAACGAAAAGTCCGGAAGTGCATTATTGATCAGGGTGGTTACCGGCCTTCCGAAATGGGCCTGCACAGCGCTGAACATGGCGCTTACTGCGTCCGGGTCGCGCACATCCGCCTGAATGGCCAGGGCGCGCTCCGGCGCCTGTGCCACCACGGCCTGTGCCGCTTCGCGGCTGTTCAGGTAGTTCACGGCAACGTATGCGCCTTCGGCCATAAAGGTACGCGCCAGGCATGCGCCCAGGCCGCGGCTTGCGCCGGTAATCAGCACAACGTGTTGGTGAAGCGGTAACGCAAGCGATGTAGGCATCTGGGCAGGTTCCCTATAAATGGCAAGGATGCCTACCGAGGACATGAATGGCCGCGTGTATGACATCCCTTCGCCGGTATGAACTGGATCAGGTTCAGCGGGTGTTATCTCAGCCCTGGTGTCTTATCAGGGCACCCCGTGTCGTTGAGCAAATGTATCCTACGCCTGGCCCAGACCGCAACTAGCCTAGGAGG
>NZ_VMQS01000038.1:19204-25758 GCF_007625055.1 Halomonas sp. | reverse complement strand
ATTCTGCGCGAGATAGCGGGTAACGGCAGTCAGGCGCTTTACACCGGACCGATTGCCGAAGATATTGTCAATCGCGTGGCGGCGCATCCACAGCGCCCGGGCAATATGCGCATGGAAGACCTGGCTAACTACGAGGCTCCAGAGCGAGAAGCGCTGTGTACGCCCTGGCAGCAGTGGGAGGTGTGTGGGTTTCCGCCGCCGTCTTCAGGTCATCTCACCATCATGCAGATACTCGGTATGATGGATCATCAACCCATGGTGGAAGCGCCGCTTGATGACGGGCTGCCATCCAGCCGTTGGCTTCATCAGTTTCTGGAAGCCTCTCGGCTGGCATTCGCTGATCGTGGTCTGTATATCGCTGACCCTGATTTTGTTCAGGCGCCGGGTGGTGACTGGAACACTATGCTTAACAGTGATTATCTGGCAGAGCGGGCCAGCCTGATCGAGGCAGATGCCAGCATGGGGAGCGGCGCTGCCCAGCCGGGTGTACCGGGGGGCATGCAGGTAAGTTTCGCCCCTGCCCCTGCGCAGCCAGAATACGGCACCAGCCATATCAGTATCATTGATCAGGATGGCAACGCGGTGGCCATGACCACTTCGATTGAACAGGCGTTTGGTTCGCGGATTCTGGCGGATGGTGGCACAGGGCTTTCTGGCGGCTATCTGCTGAATAACCAGCTGACCGATTTCTCCTTTGTGCCGGAAGTGGACGGCCAGCTGGTTGCCAACCGGGTTGAGGCGGATAAGAGACCACGTTCCAGCATGAGTCCGACGCTGGTGTTCGACCGTGAGAGTGGTGACTTGCTGGCGAGCCTGGGCTCGCCCGGCGGTGCTGCGATCATTCACTACAACGCCCGGACTCTGGTGGCGCTGCGCGATTGGGGACTTGACGCCCAGGAAGCATTGAATCTGCCTCATGCCGTGACATTGGGGGGTGCGGTCTATCTGGAAGCCGAGGGCTATCCGCAAGAGACCCTGTCGGCTCTGGAAGCGCTTGGCCACGATATCAGTGAGCGGGATCTGACCAGCGGGCTACAGGCGATTATGCGACAGCCGGATGGGAGTCTGTTCGGGGGCGCTGATCCGCGCCGCGAAGGCATTGTAATGGGCGAATAAGCGCTTATTCGCGTAACCAGTTGCGCAGTTTAACCAGCATCAGGCTACCATCGCTGAGTTCGCGGCGGTCAGTCAGCAATTGGTTAAGCTGCGCCGGGTAGTCGGTAATAATGCCATCTACGCCCATGTCAATAAGCGTCGACATGCGTGCCTGGCTGTTAACCGTCCAGGCATGCACCTCATAGCCGTACGCCCTGGCCAGACGGATCTCATTGCGGGTAATCCGGTTATGGCGCAACCCGAGCGCATCAAATCCGCGACGGTTAAGGGTGCCGGGCATGATCAGCTGGGCCAGCAGAGTGGTGCGCAACTGCGGTGCAGCGGCTGTGATATAGCGCAGCAGTGAAGTAGACATCGCGGCAATGCGCATTTCAGCCAATACATCGGGAAAGCCACAGTCAACATAAGCCTGGATACCATCAGTGGCTTGTGACCAGCAGGTCAGCCGCTGCTGGTTTTCTTCAGCAAGTACCTGCAGGACCCTGTCGGCAAGCTGGCGCTCCTGACCAAACTGCGGTTTGAGCTCGATCATCAGGCTCGCACTGCCTCGCACCATTTCGAGTGTCTCATCAAGACCAGGAATGCGCTCTCCCTGGAAACGCTCATCAAACCAGCGGCCAACGTCAAATTCGCCGAGTTCCGCGCGCGTCAATTCTGTCAGCTTCCGCCTATCCCCCGTCAGCCGCTGCAAGCTGCGGTCATGGTAAAGCACAACTTCCTGGTCAGAAGAGAGCTGCACATCAATTTCTATACTGTTGGCGCCGTCAACCAGGGCCTGACTGACAGCGGAAAGGGTGTTTTCAGGTGCCACCATGGAACTACCACGATGGGCAATGATGTCGACATTGTCGTCCAGCTCAAAACTGGTCAGAATCCACCAGGCCTGTAAAGCGGCAAATACCACCACTCCAAGCTCAACCGCCCAGGCCAAGCGCCCAGGGTGAGAAGCAGGGGGCAGGTCTTCCTGAGGGTCAGGGTGGGCCAGTTGGCCGTAAAGATTGGCGGATAACAAAGCATTGACGGCAATGCCCAGAAAGGTAATTCCCAGAGTCAGCAACACATAGCCGGTCAAGTACGCCAGGGTGGCAGGAATCAGCAAGGCATTATGTTCGGGTAGCCACCAGAGTAGCGGTGTGAACAGGTGATCAAACACCCAGGTGACAAGAACAGGAAGGATAATAATGGCGGCAAGAACGGCCAATACTGCAAAACCGATTGAACGTCGCCAACCATGGGTAAGACTAACGCTTTGCCTGAGTGCCTGCAGCGGGGGCATGCTTTCCAGTGACACTAGAGGCAAGGCCAGCACCCAGCGCAGATAAAGCCAGCTGGCGAGCCATACCCAGATACCCACAACGGGTAAGACCGAGGCAACGAAATACCAAAATACCGGTGGGCGCACCACTTGAAGATAATAGATATCCAGACCCCCCAGCCAGATATCATAAAGCCAGGTTATCGCAAGCATGAAGGGCGCCAGCAGCAGAAGGTGGGCGCCGACCTGAATTGTTGCCAAACCAATCAGCGCCGGTAGACGACGCGTACTCAGCCATAACGCCACCAGGGCAAGCCGATAGTGATTAGCGCGTGGGCGTATGGCGACCTGCAACATGCCGGCCTGCTGCCAGTAAAGCACAATGAAAACGCTTGCCAGTACAGGCAGGGCGACCAGTAAACCGATGGGGCTGAACAGCAGATCAATTAAGGCATTCGTGGTGATTACGCTGTTGTCCAGCTGGGCAAATATCCATTGTAAAACCCAGGCCACGCCAGGCAGGAGCAGTAAGGAAGCCAGTAAGGTAAAAAACAGGTGGAAGGCAATCAGCGGGCGCAAGTGTTCCCGCAGGGTTCTTAGCAATAAACGACCAAGGAGGTTAAGTGGCTGCATGACACCAAGACGGTAGTGTAAAAATTGCCAGCGTGGCATCCATGTTCCGCGCTGGCAAGCAGATCCCGGCTAGCCAGGCAGTTCGAGCTGATGATCAGCCATCAGTATGCCGTTGTTGTCGGCGTAGAGCCATTGGCCGGGTGTCATGATGACCCCACCAATGTTGACGCTGATATCGCGTTGTCCTTCACCGCGTTTTTCGCTCTTGCGCGGATGGCTGCCTAGCGCCTGAATACCCAGGTTCAGGCTTGCCAGCACATCCACATCCCTGACGCAGCCGTGCATCACGATACCTGCCCAGCCATTGGCAACCGCCTGCTCCGCCAGCATGTCGCCGAGCATGGCACAACGGTATGAGCCGCCGGCATCGACAACCAGTACGGCGCCGTCTCCCGGCTCGGCAACGGCCTGCTTGACCATGGAGTTATCTTCGAAGCACTTGACGGTGCGGATAGGGCCTGCAAAGGCATCTAGGCCACCAAAGTTGGCGAAGATAGGGTCAACAACGGCCACTTCAGGGTAGGCATCGCAGATATCCGGTGTAACAACAGATGAGGGGGACATGGTGAGACTCCTTTTCAGGGATTAGCGACAATGATCAAAAGACAGCGCGCTGGAAGGAATAAAAAACGCCCCGCCTGGAGGTCCAGTGCGAGGCGTTGGGTCATCGACTCAGGTACAGGGCTCTATCCTGAAGACGTGCACCTGCGATGTTGCGAGCATCGGCGATAACGTTGCTGATTGAGCCTTTCTTATAATGCGTGGCTCAAGCTTCCTGCGCAACCGGTATCACGTTCGAGGCAATCTTTTGATATTCCTCGATCTCGTGGAAGTTCATGTAGCGGTAGATTTCGCCGGCCATGGCATCAAACTCGCTCATGTAGCGTTGGTACTCTTCAACCGATGGCAGACGACCCTCCACCGCGGCAACCGCGGCAAGCTCAGCGGACGCCAGGTAGACATTGGCGCCATCGCCAAGACGGTTGGGGAAGTTACGGGTCGAGGTGGAAACGACCGTGCTCTTGGCCGCAACGCGTGCCTGATTGCCCATACATAGTGAGCATCCCGGCATTTCCATACGTGCGCCAGCGCGGCCATAGATCCCGTAATAGCCTTCCTCGGTGAGCTGGTGCTGGTCCATCTTGGTCGGCGGTGCCAGCCACAGGCGTGTCTTCAGGCTGCCGGCAGGCTGCTTTTCAAGCAGTTTGCCTGCCGCACGGAAGTGGCCAATGTTGGTCATGCATGAACCGATGAAGACTTCGTCGATCTGTTCGCCGGTGACATCGGAAAGCAGGCGGGCATCGTCCGGGTCATTTGGCGCGCAGAGAACCGGCTCCTTGATCTCATCAAGATCAATCTCGATCACTTCAGCGTATTCGGCGTCTTGATCGCCACGCATCAGGCTCGGGTTAGCCAGCCATTCCTGCATGCCCTCGATGCGACGGCTGATGGTACGCTCATCGCCATAACCATTGGCCATCATCCACTTGAGCAGGGTGATGTTGGAATTCAGATACTCTGTCACGCTCTCCTCGGACAGGGTAATAGTGCAACCCGCCGCCGAGCGCTCTGCAGAGGCGTCGGAAAGCTCGAACGCCTGCTCAACGGTCAGATCTTCAAGGCCTTCAATTTCCAGTACGCGGCCCGAGAAGGCATTCTTCTTGCCAGACTTCTCTACCGTTAGCAGGCCCTGCTTGATGGCATAGAGCGGAATGGCATGCACGAGGTCACGCAGGGTAACGCCGGGCTGGCGCTTGCCTTTGAAGCGAACCAGAACGGATTCCGGCATGTCCAGTGGCATGACACCGGTAGCAGCCGCAAAGGCTACCAGGCCCGAACCAGCAGGAAAGGAAATGCCCAGCGGGAAACGGGTGTGTGAATCACCACCGGTACCTACGGTATCAGGCAGCAGCATGCGGTTCAGCCAGCTATGAATGATACCGTCACCTGGACGCAGGGAAACGCCGCCACGGTTCATGATGAAATCAGGCAGGGTATGGTGGGTATCAACGTCTACCGGCTTGGGGTAGGCCGCTGTGTGACAGAATGACTGCATGACCAGGTCAGCCTGGAAACCCAGACAGGCCAGATCTTTAAGCTCGTCACGGGTCATCGGGCCAGTAGTGTCCTGTGAGCCGACAGTGGTCATTTTGGGTTCGCAGTACATGCCGGGACGAACGCCCTCCAGACCGCATGCTTTACCCACCATTTTCTGCGCCAGGGTAAACCCTTTGCCAGTATCGGCAGGCTGTTCCGGCAGGCGGAAGACGTCAGACGCTTCCAGACCGAGAGATTCGCGCGCCTTGCCCGTCAGGCCACGACCGATGATCAATGGAATACGACCGCCCGCGCGAACTTCATCAAGAATCAGCTGGGTCTTGAGTTCAAAGGTGGTCAGCACCTCGTCGGTACCGTGCTTGCAGACCTTGCCTTCATAGGGGTAGACGTCGATCACGTCACCCATATTGAGCTTGGAAACATCCATTTCGACCGGAAGGGCGCCGGAATCTTCCATGGTGTTGAAGAAGATGGGGGCAATCTTGCCGCCGAAACAGAAGCCGCCTGCGCGTTTGTTGGGCACATTGGGAATGTCATCACCAAAGAACCACAGCACCGAGTTGGTGGCTGATTTTCGCGAGGAACCCGTGCCCACAACGTCACCCACGTAGGCCACCGGGAAGCCTTTGGCCATGACGTCTTCAATTTGCTGGAGAGGGCCGACCTGACCTTGTTCCTGGGGCTCAATACCGTCACGCTCGTTTTTGAGCATGGCACGGGCGTGCAAGGGTATATCCGGGCGCGACCATGCATCCGGTGCCGGAGAAAGGTCATCGGTATTGGTTTCACCCGGTACCTTGAAGACGGTGAGGGTGATTTTTTCTTCCAGAGCAGGTTTGGACAGGAACCATTCGGCCTCAGCCCAGGACTGAATGACATCCTTGGCGACGGCATTGCCGTTTTTGGCGCGCTCTTCTACATCGTGGAAGGCATCAAACATGAGGAGGGTATGCTTGAGCTGCTCGCCCACTTCTTTTGCCAGCTCTGCGTTATCGAGAAGCTCAACCAACGAAACGATGTTGTAGCCGCCTTGCATGGTGCCGAGCAGTTTGACCGCGTGAATTTTGTCAATCAGGGGAGATGTTGCTTCCCCCTTGGCGATGGCAGTCAGGAAGCCCGCCTTGACGTAAGCGGCTTCATCAACTCCCGGGGGAACGCGATTGGTAATAAGTTCAAGGATGAACTCTTCTTCGCCGGCAGGCGGGTTTTTCAACAGTTCAATAAGTGCAGCAACCTGTTCTGCATTCAGCGGCTTGGGTGGGACGCCCTCTGCAGCGCGTTCTTCGACATGTTGGCGGTAAGCTTCAAGCACGTTGGGGCCCTCTCATCTACTTAATGTTAGCTGCCGATCCGGTTATTCAAAGACATGGACCAACTCGACAGCATCACTTATACGCTTGACAAACAGCGTCTGGTTGGATGTGTCATATTCTACTGTAAACTGTCGACAATGTTAAGATGATGCCGTTTAAGCCCTCTAGAACTTTGGCAG
>NZ_VMQS01000038.1:0-19104 GCF_007625055.1 Halomonas sp. | reverse complement strand
TAAACTGTCGACAATGTTAAGATGATGCCGTTTAAGCCCTCTAGAACTTTGGCAGCTAGAACTTTGGCAGCAGCCTCAAAAAAGACCGCTTTGGCCTTAGTTAAGGATGTCAGCGAGTGTGATTCCACAGACGGCGCGTTACCATATGGCTTGATAGTATTGCCAGTTATTGAGAGTTCATAGGTAACGGCGAATAATTGTTATACAATATTTATAAAAGGTTTGAGCACAAACGCTATGTCGAATCCTCCTGCTGCACTCAAGAAAGCGTCCCATCACTTGCAAGCTGATGATCTCCTTCCGGAGAGTCTTCTGGACTTTCTGGGTTGCCCGACACCGCTTGGCTGGCTGGAATGGGCGTACGCCAATCCGGATATCCTGCTGGTTGATCATGCTCAGTGTGAAAAGAAGGCGGCATCGACAGCCATGAGCCTGCTTTATCGTTACGTTGAACAGCCCCTTTTGCTCAGCAAGATGTCGCAACTTGCCCGTGAGGAACTTCTGCACTTTGAACAGGTGGTAACACTGATGCAGCGCCGTGGAGTTGGTTACCGCCACCTGACAGCTTCCCGTTATGCTGATGGACTGCGTCAGCTCATGCGCAGCAGTGATCCGGAGCGCCTGATAGATCTGCTGATAATTGGCGCCTTGATTGAAGCACGTAGCTGTGAGCGTTTTGCGCGTTTGATACCTTATCTCGATGAAGAACTGGCAAAATTTTACCGTACACTGGTAAAGTCGGAAGGCCGTCACTTCGAAGATTATCTTCTGTTGGCGCGCCAGCAGACAGAAGCCCCCATTGACGATCGCATTGCCCTGTTTGTTGCGCGTGAACAGGCGCTTATCACATCGCCCGATACGGCGTTTCGTTTCCACAGCGGTGTTCCAAGCTGAACCGCTGGCTGCCCACCAGGATGTGTACCATGCTCAATGCTCATGAAACTGATCAACTGGTGCTTTTGGGGCATTTCTCGCTAACCCAGGGCGATGATGTCATCACCCATTTCAGTTACGACAAGGTAAAAGCACTACTGGTCTATCTTCTGCTTCATCCTCAACCGATTAACCGAGCTGCGCTGGCAGAACTGTTATGGCCTGATCAAGGCTTGTCTTCAGGGCGCACCAACCTGCGTCATGCCTTGCACTGTCTGCGTCAGTCGCTGGGTGAGAATGCAGATAAGGTGTTGACTGTTTCAAGGCAGACTATTGCCTTTCAATTACCTTCCCATTGGGGAGTTGATCTGCACGAATTGCAGCGCTTGCTGGAAGGGTCGCAGGATCTTGACACCCTGGAAGAAGTGATGAACTGCTATCAGGGTGATCTGGTTGAAGAGCTGCAGCTGTCAAATTGCGGCGAATTTCAACGTTGGTTGGTACAGGTACGAAACGAGTGGCGTCAGCGGGTTATCCGTTTTGCCGAGCAGGTGTTGGAAAGCCCTTCCAGCGTGCCTGATGAACTGCTGGAGGCATTGGTCAGCCGGTTTTCAGGCTATGGGCCTTTTCATGAGCGCCTGGTCAAGCAGTTAGCGGAAAAGGATCAGATGGCTGCCGCACATGAACATTACAACAGCTACTTGCAGCTGCTGGCCTTGTCTGGACAGCAGCCTGAACCCAGCTTTTTACAGCTTGCCAGCTACTGGTCCGATGTTCCTCAGGACCCGCGCAGTCTTTCACCCCAGGGCGCCTACAGCCGCGTGCTTGCTGCTGATAGCAAACCACTCAAGGAAGATGAGATTGAACTGCGTCAGTTGTCTGTAATGGCAATTCGCCTGCGCCTGCAGGGTGACTGGCAGGACAGGGAAGCGACGCGGAGCTGCTTGTCGTTGCAGCTTGAGCTGCTTCGCTGGTTGGAACGTCAATGCCATCATCTGGGCGGTTTCTGGCTGCCTGGCGCAACCGGGGGGCTGGGGCTTGCCTGTTTCGGCACCCACGGCCCGGCACATCAGTTGGCTGAACTTGTTGCCCTCTATGAGCATTGCCGGCAGGCACTGCCGCTGGAATGTCAGCGGCACTGGTGTGGGCAGGGAGATCCCCCTTGCTTTGAACTGGCCGCCGGCCTGCACAGTGGGCGTGTGGTTTACTTGCCAGAACGTCAGCTGGCGGATCCGTTAGGGCAGGTCACCCAGACGTCGCTTGAATTGATGAGTGCATCGGAAGGCAGTGAATTGGTGATCTCCCAGGAAGCCAGTCAACATATGCCGCCAGCGTTGGATCTGCAGCCTCGTCTGGTATCGCGCCTTGTGGCAAGTGACGGTCGCGTACGGCTTCGTGCCCTGGTGCTAGGACGCAATGAAGGTGGCAGGGACGCCATGCCGCCAAGCCTGGTGGGGCGTGAAACATCGCTCAAAACCTTGCGGGATGCGTTGGCAAGGGCAGGCATCGGCCTGCGCCAGAGTGTGCTGGTACGTGGTCCGTCAGGCATGGGCAAGTCAGCCCTGATGGTTGGTTTTCGCCAGCTAGAACTCAGCCGTGATGCGGCAATTTGCTGGCAACCCACCACGCGACTATCGGTACTGGAACCCTACGGCGTGGCACGTCATCTGGTCGCCTGGTATCTGGAGTCATCCCCGGATATGGAGGCCCTGGCACAGTTACAGGCGCGTCTGGGCATGAAGGCCCTGACCGACAGCCAGCAAACGTTACTTGAAGAAGCCTTAGGTGTTCGCGATGTCCAGGAAGTTTCGCAGTTGATCCACAATGGCGAAGCACTTGAGCTGGTCGTCAACCTGTTGCATGCCGTTATTGAGTATCAGGCCGCTGAGCGCACCCTGATAGTGATGCTGGATGATCTGCAATGGCTGGATGAACCGTCGTTCAAAGTGCTTTCCGGCCTGCAAGCGCGTTTGCCGATCAATACAGCGTTCATGCTGGTTGCCAGCCATCATGGTCGAGAAACCCTGCCTATCAAACTCCATTGGGATCAACAGATTACGCTCGGCCGGCTGGATCAGCAGCAGTCCTCGCGCTTGCTCTCACAGCTCTCACGGCGGTATCGCATCCACCTGAGCCCGCGCTTGCGTGCCCAGATCCTTGAACGGTGCGACGGTGTGCCTTTATATATGCAGGAAATCTGTAGACGACTGGATATGGATCGTCGTGAAGGGCGCTCGGTGCAATTTGATGATTTGCCAAAGGGCCTGCTGGGTCTACTGGCCAGTCGGATTGATCAACTGGAGCAGGATCGCCATGTCGCCCACATTGCGGCGGTGCTGGGTAAGCGTTTCCGGCTGGATTTCCTGGCTGAATGCTGTGAGCTTGATCAGGCCGACTTGCAGCTGGCACTGTCGCACATGCGTCAACTGGAAATTATCGAGCCGGTGGAACATGAGGGCCAGGAATATGAATACCAGTTCAGTCACCAGCTACTTCAGGAGGCGGCCTACCTTTCCTGCCCACGGGATGTGCGTGTCAAACTACACCAGCACGTAGTAAGCCTGATTGAAGAACGCTTCCCTATGTGGATAAGCCGTCACCCCGGCGATTTTGCCACGCATCTTCGGCGCAGCGGTCATTACGCCAGAGGGGCACGTTACTTTGAGCTGGCGGCTCGTGAGGCGCTCAAGGTCAGTGCTAACCGAACGGCGTTGCGCATGGCCGATTTCGGCTTGGCTAGCCTGCGTCATGTCAATCATCAGGCTGAGCGCGAAATAAGCCTGCTGACGGTAAGAGGACAGGCTGCCTTTGCGCTGGAAGGGCATGGTTCACCGACTGCGCATGAAAGCTTTCTTCGGGCTCGTGAACTGTTAATAAGTGATGAAGGCGAGGCGTCTGATGAGCCTGAAGATCTTGAACAAATTTTTCTGGTGAAATGGGGTCTCTGGGTGGGGCGCAGTCAGCGCTATGCTCATGCTGATGCGTTTGCACTGGCTTCAACACTGGCCGACCTGGCCGCCAGGTTAGACGACCCCCGCTATCAACGTCTGGCGGACTATGCCCGTGCCCACTGTGAATATTGGGCGGGTAAGATTCAACAGGCCTACGATCACCTGGATGAAATTGACCCACTAAATTCTCCAATGATGATAGAGTGGCTGCCGTTCTCAGACCATCCGCAGGTGACAGCAGCCTGTTTTCAGGGGTGGGCGCTATGTCTACGCGGTGATTATCAGCGCGCAGAGCGACAAGTGTCGGCTGCCATTCGTCTGGCTGAGCAGATTGGTCACCCCGGAACACTGGCCATGGCTCTGTTGTTCGCGGCTGCCCTGTATCGTCAATTGGGGCACGTACATCTGGCGGCGCGCCATGCGGAACGTGCTGAGGCCATGACGGGGACGCCGGATCTACAGCTGTGGCAAATCTCTGCGCAAGGTGTGCTCGGTTGGCAGCAGGCACTGTCAGGCGACACGGACGGTGTCCTCAGGCTGCGGGATAGTCTTGACCAGATGACTGAACTCAACGGTCGTGACCATTACCAGCGTCCTGTATTATGGTATTCAGATGCATGTATTGCGGTGGGTGAGTTGGCGGCCGCTGAAGACTATCTTGATCAGTGTCTGGTGATTGCGCGTGAACGCAACACCCTGTTTTTGCCAGAATTAGCGGTTCAGCTTGCACGGGTACGCGACATGATGGGGTATTCCCGGAATGACGTCCGGCAGTTGCTGGAGCTGGCGATAGAGCAGGCGCAGGAGCATGGTAACCGGCATCAGGAATTGGCCGCCTGGGCACTATGGTTAACGCGCATTGAACCAGGGGACACAGCAGCAAGGGAAGCGTTTCGTTGCCTGCTGGCAGCAGTGAACCATACGGATGCACCGGTGCTGGTGCGCTGGGTCAGTCTGCTGGATCATCGGATGGCGCCGGAAAGCCTGGAAGGTTGAAAGTGAGCGACGTCATTACCTTTGCAAGGTACTGAGTGTCTGGCCCTCCAGCCACGCCAGGTTTTCCAGTGCCTGTTGGCGGTTGGTGCCACACAAAGTTCGCTCAAACGTAAACTGATAACAAACGTCCGGTCTCCGGCTGTCGCCAAACAGCCGACACAGGTTATCCTGGTCAAGTTGCTCACAGCGGACGCCCGCGGGCTTACCCTGCGGCATCCCGGGTATCGGGCTGCTGATGGATGGCGCAATGCAACAAGCACCGCAGCCGGGGCGGCAGTTGTCATTATCCTCGCCACAGAGAGCGTGGGTATCCTTCACATCCGTTTGGTCAGTCATAATAAGCGTGGCGGTTCGGGCGTTGGTTTTATCAGCGCCAGCCTTACTGAGATCTTTGCTACCAGGCTTCGCTTCAAGCGGTAATATCATGGGTTCCAGTCGCCGATCAGGTCACTATTAACGTTGAGTTTTAAGAAGTGAGTTTTGTTGATGAATGCTCCGGAATTGCTGTCTCCAGCAGGTACTTTCAAGAACATGCGTTACGCCTTTGCCTATGGTGCTGATGCGGTTTACGCGGGGCAGCCACGTTACTCCTTGAGAGTGCGCAATAATGATTTCAAGATTGATAACCTGCATAAGGGCATTGCCTATGCCCATGAGCGCGGTAGACAGTTTTATGTAGCGTCCAATATAGCGCCCCATAACAGCAAGCTGAAAACCTATTTGCGGGACATGCAGCCGGTGATAGAAGCGGGCCCGGATGCGTTGATCATGTCAGACCCGGGTTTGATCATGATGATTCGTGAGCGATGGCCTGAACAGGTCATTCATCTATCGGTACAGTCTAACGTGGTTAACTGGGCGGCGGCCAGATTCTGGCAGCAACAGGGCATCAGCCGCATTATACTGTCACGTGAGTTGTCATTGGCCGAAATCGGCGAGATCCGCGCTGAATGTCCTGACCTGGAAATTGAAACGTTCGTGCACGGTGCCCTGTGCATAGCCTATTCAGGGCGTTGTCTCCTGTCAGGGTATTTTAATCATCGTGATCCCAATCAGGGTACCTGTACCAACGCCTGCCGTTGGAAATATAACACGGTGGCAGCGGCTCAGGATGACACTGGCGATCTGGTGCCGGCCAATTCTGCGCGCGCCCATTCGGCGGGGGTGTGGTCGCCCGAGGATAACGCTCTTATTGCGGCCGCCAGTGGCAGTGCTGATTCCACGGCGACGGCAGGCGGCGTTGAGGGACAGGACGAGCTTTCGGCGCTGATTGAAGATCGTACTCGTCCTGGGGAATTGATGCCGATATTTGAAGATGAACATGGCACCTATATCATGAACTCCAAGGATCTACGTGCAGTGCAGCATGTGCCTGAGCTGGCGCGCATGGGAGTGGCATCATTAAAGATTGAAGGCCGTACCAAGTCACACTATTACGTGGCACGAACGGCACAGGTCTACCGGCGCGCCATTGACGATGCGGTGGCCGGTCGTCCTTTTGATATGCGTTTGATGGATGAACTGGATAATCTGGCCAATCGCGGCTATACCGAAGGTTTTTATCGCCGCCACGTGCATGATGAATATCAGAATTACCAGCAGGGTCACTCAATCGGAGTGCACCAGCAGTTTGTGGGCGAAGTAACGGCATATTACCCCGAGCGGGGCGTGGTTGAGATTGAGGTCAAGAACCGTTTCGAGATCGGTGACGGAATGGAATTAATGCTACCAGGTGGCAACCGACGCTTCACACTTGAACATATTGAAAACAGACGCGGCGCATCTGTTGACGCGGCACCCGGGTCAGGCCATGTGGTTCGTATCCCGATCCCCGGCGATGCCATTGCGCCAGAACGTATTGAGTTTGCCTTGCTGATGAGGGATCTACCCGGGCAGTGAACCGAAATGTAACGCTCATTCTTCTCCTTTGATCAACACGGACACTTTCCATGGCTACTATCCGACATAGCGAAATCATAGCCGCTCCCCCTGAAAAGGTCTTCAGCGTGTTGTGCCAGGTAGAAGATTTCGCTGATTATTCTGATCTTATCAAGCGCATTGAACCCTTGGGCGGTGAGCGTTACCGTTGGCATGTCAGGGCTTTGAAAATGGACTGGACGTTTGATGTTGAAGTGACTGAATCCCGCGCGCCGGAAGTATTGGCCTGGGAATCGGTGGATGGGGTCAAAAATTATGGTCGCTATCATTTACGTGCTGTACCACAAGGGACTGAAGTGTCGCTGACCCTGACCTATGAAATCCGCAACCGCTTGATGGAAAGAGCGGTCAACAAAGCGGCGACGCCTCTCGTGAATAAGGTAAGTCGCCAGATACTCGAACGGGTTGAAGCCAAGTTGAATGAGTAAACGTATTCGGCTGCCCTACCTCTGGTGGCTTTTTATTGCTGGGGGCGTTTTATTAGCTTACGCGTGGTTATGGTACTCGCCTGATCTGATAGCGTTCAAGGACTGGGCCATGCAGATGTCCCATCATCCTGTGGTAATCATAGCGGTGATCGTCATCATGGCAGTCACTCTGTCCATTGGTTTGCCAGGCAGTATTGGTGTCTGGATGATTGCTCCCTTTTACGCGCCAGCGGTTGCTACCCTTCTTTTGACGGTAGGGAGTGTCGCAGGGGCTTATGGCGCCTACCGATTATCTGCCAGCATTGGCGAGCGATGGAAACCCGGGCCACTCACATTGAAAGTCATGGGTACGTTTGAAAAGCGCGGTGATCTGATGACCCAGTGTGCTTTACGCTTACTGCCCGGTTTTCCTCATTCTGTCATTAACTTTGCTGCCGGGCTGAGCCGGTTGCCCATAAAAACCTATCTGATAGCCGCTACCCTGGGGCTATCAGCCAAATGGTTGGTATATAGCAGCGCCATTTACGGAGCGCTTGAAGCCATTGAAGAAGAAAATCCACTACAGTTAGACGTCATCATGCCGCTGATCATTCTGGCTGTCTTGTTATTAATGGGCGCCTGGTTTCGGCGCCGCTACGACACAACAAGAAAGTGTTGATGCTGTCAGTATACGTTGCCACTGACATTTGATTGATCAGCTTTTTTTGTGCATTGAAGCATCAAGATGATCAACAACTTCCGCCCAGTCGGCATCCTCGTCGACGGCTTCACGAAGAAACTCTGCCTGTCCTTCGTTCCAGCAAGGCGCATCAGCAAGTGGCATTTCATCAGCCAGGGGAGAGTGACGTTCGATAAAGCGTTCGATTGACGCAGCATCGTTAGCCAGACCGAGTTGTTCAAACAGTTCACTGAAATGATGCACTGGTTTTTCCATGGCGGCTCTCCAAATCTGTTGGCAGGTTGTGTTGTCAAAGGTCTATATGCGCCCGTTGCTTTGTTAATCTATCCGTTTGCAGGGACAGCAATCAAGGCTTTTTAATCGCATAGCATCACAGGTCGCGCTGCAGCGCGGTTAGCAATGAAACGTCAACAGCCCCTAGCGTTCGCCAACCAGAGAGGTCACAAAAAGGGTTCGGCGCTGCTCGTTGGAAATGGGTTGCCCCAAGAGGTGAACCAGTTTGGTATACGCCGCCTCTGCTGTCATATCAGCGCCAGACAGTACGCCCGCTTCAAATACGCCGTGACCAGCGGCATAGGCGCCAAGATGAATACTACCTGCTGGGCACTGGCTGGTAGCTGCCAATAATTTCCCTTGTCCACTGGCGCTGGCCAGTACCTCCAGTATGGCGGGGTTTTCCCCCAGGTTGCCAGATCCCCAAAGCTGTAATAGTGCACCTTTTACACGGGCATCGCCCAACCAGCTTTCAAGTTGCCAGGCTGCCATGCCGGGCCAGCAGGTAATGCGGACAACGTCTCCATTGGCCAGTGGGGCGTAATCAGGCAATTCAAAGCGGGGTGCGCCTTGTTGTTGATAGGCCAGCCCACGCGTTGTGTAATAAACAAAGTCATCGCCTACCCGTGAGCCGAGAAGCGGATAGTTGGGCGTGATAAACGCATCATCGGCTTCTGTGTGTCGTTTGGTACTGCGCACACCGCGTAGCAAGCGGCCAGCAAAGAAGATGGCGACTTCCTGCAGATCTGCCTGGAGCGCGAAGCGTAAAGACCCAACGATATTTCCCTGTCCATCGCTGTTGGCAACGTCCAGGGGTTGCATGGCGCCTGTCAGAATAACCGGTCGATCCAGCCCTTGCAGTTGATAGGCAAGACTTGAAGCCGTCCAGCTCAGGGTGTCCGTGCCATGCAGAACGACAAAACCTGCATAGCGGTTGAGATTGTTATGAATATCGGCCGCAAGCTGTTGCCAATTCATTGGCGTGGCGGCACTTGAATCAATCGGCGTGGAGTAGCTGAGCACATCATACGCCGGCAATTGCTGGCGTTCCTTGATGGGTAATGTAGCAAGCGCCTTTTCAACTTTTTCATCGATGCCACCACTGCTGGCCAGGCCCGTGGATGAGGCTTGCATACCGATGGTTCCACCCGTATAGATGATCAGCACCCGTTCCAGATCGGGAGCGTTGGCAGTCAGTGAAAGCGTACTCATGGTGTCACTCCAGTGCTGTTCGCAAGGCAAGGATAATCCAGAGGGCTGCTCTGTAGCCAGGAGGCTTCAGTAACGATGAACCACTAATTGCCCGCCGTCATCATTCAGGCGCCGGTTGCGCCCGGCAAACAGGGCAAAGCAGGAGCACAGAGCGATCACCGCTATCAGAAACCAGCCGATAAAGGTCGTACTGGCACCTGATTGTAACTGCCAGCCAACGATAAAAGGTCCCAGGGATGCCAGGGTGTAGCCACCCCCTTGCACTAGACCGGATAGCTGCCCCGCCAGGCGCGAGTTGGCGGTTCTCAAGACCAGCAGGCTCAGGGCAAGGCTGAAACTGCCACCCTGTCCAATGCCGAGAAGTGCTGCGCCTGGCCATTTCCAGTTGAGCGGGCCAATCAACAGGATCCATAACCCGGTAGCGGTGACCACCTGGACAATGATCAGGGCAGGTCGTTGATCACGTCCGAGTCGAGCTAACCAAGGCGCTGAAAGCGCAGCAAAGAGCTGGCACATGATCGAAATCGCCATTGTCCATCCGGCCGCTGCTTCACTATAGCCACGATCGACAAGCAGGGAAGGAAGCCAGCCAAACACCACATAGGCCATTGATGATTGCAATCCCATGAACAGCATGATCTGCCAGGTAAGCCCCTTATTGAGCATTTTCGACAAACCGCTGGCGTGAAGCGGTGTGACGTCAGTGGTCTTTGGATGGGGAAAGGCAAAATGCCAGATAAGGAGGGCGAAAACAGCCAGCAGCGACCAGCTCATCAAGCTGGCTTGCCAGCTGCCTAGCCAGGTGGTCAAGGGGACGCTCAAGCCAGCGCCAATGGCACCCCCCATGCACAACGCCATCGTATACAGGCCGGTGACCAGGTCAGCGCTGCCAGGTAATTCGCGTTTGACCAGGGCGGGCAGCAAGGTGCCGCCAAGGCCAATTGCTGATCCTGCCATTGCCGATCCTATAAACAGCGCCCCGCCAAAGGGCAGGCCCCGCCAGATGAGCCCGATGGTGAGAACGAGCAGCGCAATACTCAAGGCACGTTCGCTGCCCACTGCCCTGGCAAGCAAGGGTGCCAAGGGAGCTGACAGCCCGAGAAACAGCACGGGGAGCGTTGTGAGTAAACCAGCAGCCGTCGGCGAAAGTCCCGCCGTCTCCTGTAACCGGGTTAATAATGGCGCTACCGATGAGAGTGCCGGGCGTAGATTAAGTCCTACGACAACCATCAGAATGAGAAAAATAACGGGGTGCCTTTGCGTCATTGATAGGCTTATGTCATGTGGGGGCGTAAATCGCCGCGGACGGCATCCAGCAGTGTGAGGAACTGGGTGTCCTGGGACGACTCAAGGGCGTCAACTCTGGCGGAGGTATGCATTCCCTTGTTGATATCCAGATAGTCGTAAATTTCCAGGGTGATTTTTCTAGCAGGTTTATCACCCACGGGTATGATGCCATCTTCAAGTGTAAAGGTTTCCAGCAGGGTAGCGCGGATGCGTGTCTGCTGTCCTTCACTCAGCATTCGGCGAACAAATAGCCAGCCTTCGCACACCAGTGACGGCTGTTCAGGCGTGGTGCGTAAAAACAAGGTTCGGTAGCAGGCACCTTCCTTGGCGGCTTTTTCTGCCATGCTGCGGTAGGCCTTAACAACCTGAGAGGCTGATACTCGTGCGTCTTCAAGGCGTTGCACGATTCCTAGATGTTCACGACTCAGCTGTTCCTGGCGTTGAAAGGTCAGCCAGCGGCGATATTCTTCCATTAATTGCGATGACGCCATCGAGCGACTCCTGAATGAATTGAATGGCTTGTAAATAGAAAGTGGCAATGTCCTCATCTTTCCATGCGGCGACACGGATGAGACATTGCCCAGCGAATTGTGACAGTTAAGTTGACCGCCGGCTAACGGGCATAGCCCTTGTTTTGCAGTGTCTGGGCGATTTCGTCGGCTACATCATTCCAGGCCTGGCCCAGAGCTCTGACGAGTGCCGGGTAACCGTCATCAACCAAGGCAGCGCTTTGCGTAAAACTGCCTAGGTGCAGCAGTTGGTTATCGGCATTGCGCAACTGCCATTGGCCACTGGCAACAGCATAACCGTCATAGCGGCCCTGGAATTCATCAATGTCCAGGCTTAGCGTCAAGACTTCCCTGGAGGGGTTGCTGGCACGTGTTATGCGTGTAGCGGGTAACGACAGCGCCAGTGCGCTCCTGAGGTTCCGCGCCAGCTGGCGATCCAGCGTGTCTCCCCATTGATGGTCACGGGCTTCGCGCATTTCTATATCATCCAGCTGGAGTACTATGCCATCGACGTCCAGAAAATGGGCCAGCTGAGGCACGTCTACCTGAATATCAACGACCGGTGTTGCCGGTATGCCGGCCGCAGGCACGGATGGGAGTAGGTAGCGTGCAGGAGGTGTAACGCTACTGGCACAGGCCGTAAGCAAAGGGGCCACCAGTAGCATCACCATGAACAAATCAAGTCGCCTTGCCATATCAAGTCTCTCTGTTTATTGCGGTGCCCGTGGAACAGGATCAGTGGCGTCCAGGTTGTCAAACAGCAGGGCGCGAGGATTTTCATTCAGCGTACGCGTCAACGGTTGCAGGTCTCGCACCAGCCGATCAATTCGCTGGGTGGTAGAGATCAAGTCTTCATAGGCAGGTGATGATGGCGAGATACCTTGCAGCGTGTTACGCAGTTCTTCCAGCGTGGCATTGATATTGCTGCCCATCGCCAGTGTTTCTGGGTCATTCAGCACTTGTTCTATGGCGTTGGATACGTCACGGGTTTCACCGATCAATAGCTGCGTCTCATTTAACACCGCTTCTGATGCCTGCAGGTTGCGATCCAGTCCGGCCAGCAATGGCTCCACTTCAAGCCCGTTCAGTTTGTCGAGTAATGCCGTTATCTGTGCCTGGATCTGGGCAAACTCGCCAGCCACGCTGGGAAACACGCGGCGCTCGGAAAATGTTTCCTGAGTATAGCTACCTGCCAGATCGCGCTGGAAGTTCAAGTCAACAAAAAGGGCGCCAGTGAGGAGGTTGCCGCTTTTCAGTGAAGCGCGCAAACCCATCGAGAACATCCGTTCGAAACGTTCTCCCCACTCGTCAAGGTCGATGTTGCTTCCTTCAATGCCCAACCGTTGAGGCTCGATTCTGATCAATACCGGGATAGCAAAGCTGGTGCGTGTCTCTGGCTGCGATGCCGTAAAATTCCAGGGAACGGCGGTGACGGTCCCCACCCTGACTCCGCGGAATTCAACAGGCGCCGATTTTTTTAGACCGCGAACGGTATCATCAATCAGGAGCACATATTCCAGGTAATGGCGAAAAGTCCCTTGGCGAGCACTGTCTTCATCGGCAAAAAGATTAAACCGGGCATCAGAATCAACTTCTTGACCCATGGGCATATCTTCTGGCACACCAAAGGTCACACCGCCGCCGAGCAAGGCTTCCAGTGATTCCAGATTCAGTCGTACACCGTCAGCATCCAGCTGAAAATCGACACCGCTTGACGTCCAGAAACGGGTTCCCGTTGTTACCAGGCTGGAATAAGGGTCTTCGATAAAAATGGTGTGATGCATGGTCCGCTCTTCCGGGTTGAACTCTACTTCATCAACACGACCGACCGTATATCCTTGATAGGAGACCGGGTCACCGGGTCGCAGTGAGTTGCCCAATTGGCTGACCAGCTTAAGCGACAGGCCTGAAATGCCGGCAGGCGCGACGGGGGGGACATCGCTGACACTGAATTCATCCTTAAACTCGCTTGAGTTACCAGGCTCCAGCTGGATGTAGGCACCTGACAGCACGGTACCCAAGCCGCTGATACCCTCTCTGCCTATACGCGGTTTTACAACCCAGAAACGGCTTCCTTCGTTGAGCATTTCCTGGGCTTCCTGATTGATTCGGGCAGAGATGACCGCATGTGATAAGTCCTCCGATAACTGGACACTTTCGACACGACCTACCTCAACGCTTCGGCTTCTGATCAGGGTGCTGCCTGCTTCAATACCGTCGGCGTTGTCCATGGTCAGCGTGACCAGGGTGCCGCGGCTGCTGTAGTTGTCATAGACCAGCCAGATCCCGATTGCAATGGCGATCAGGGGAATAATCCATATAGGGGAAAGCCTTGCCTGGGGAGAAGCTTTGGCATGATGTAACGCTTCTTCCTCGTGTGGTTCTTTGCGTGTTTCATTATCCATCAACAGGTTCCTGGTTGACGTAAGTGCGGTGACGCCTGCGTGGTAAAGGAGTATCCCAGATCAGGCGCGGGTCGAACATCATGGCGGCCAGCATTGTCAGAACGACGACACTACCGAAGGCCAGTGCGGCCGGGCCTGGCGTGATTGACATCAATGAACCCGCGCGAATCAATGCGACCAGTATGGCAACGACAAAGACGTCTATCATTGACCAGCGGCCAATAAACTCGGTTATACGATAAATGACGGCGCGATTGTGGGCATTCAGCTCGCTACTGTGACTGGCCACCAGACACAACCAGACCAGGGCAACCAGCTTGCCAACAGGGACGATCACGCTCGCAATAAAAATCACCAGCGCAATTGGCCATGAACCCATCTGAATCAGCTCAACGACCCCTCCGATGATAGTTGAAGGAGACTCATTGCCCAGACTGGTGGTCGTCATGATGGGATAAAGGTTAGCAGGAATATACATGACCATGGCCGCTGCAAGAAGTGCCCAGGTGCGCTGCAAGCTATGCGGATAGCGCGAATGCAGACGTTCATGACAGCGCTTGCAACGAGGCTTATCGACCTTTTTATCCGGACGGTTAATCAATCCGCAGGTGGCGCATCCTATCACGCCCTGACCAGCCGCCGTTCTACCGGTCTGCGTGCCTTTGGGTGCAGGAGGCTCACCATCTTCAAGGGAATACCACATCCAATCAGCATCAACGGACTGGATGGTAAACAGTAGCAGTACGGCAAATGCACAGAATGCCCAGAAAGAAGCGCCAAGGGATATCTGGGCAATGCCGGCAATCTTTATCAGGCTGACCAGTGCACCGACGATAAAAACGTCTGCCATTAGCCAGGGCGTCAGATGCGTCAAGGATCTTGCCACGTCTTTGCTGAAGGGTAAATGACGACCAATCAGCAGACTGATCTGCAGCCATATCAATCCGGAAAGATAGAGCGCCGGCAGAATGACAATGCTCATGATAACGGCAATAGCGACAATAGGCTGGTGAAAGCCGATCAGGCTGGTGGCTGTCTGGGTAAGTTCAATTTCATTGCCGATACCACTGACGCTAAAGCGTACAAACGGGAATGACACGGCAAGAACAAGGGCTACAAGCGCCGAAATGGCCAGAGCCATACTGCGTTGTGCCGGGTAACGATGGCGTTTGACCAGCGTATGTTTACAACGTGGGCAACAGGCTTTTTCACCTGACTCCAGGGGGGGAAGGGCAGACACCCAATCGCACTCATGGCACGCTCTTAACCGCCTGCGTTGTGTTCTGGTTTCAGGCGGTGAGAGGTCGGCATAGGACGCCGAGGCGGCAAGCTTTCGAAAACGTGCCTTGGCCAGTTCAGGGCGCGTCATCATTGAACGTTGCTGTATTTTCATATACCGGCCTTGTCAATAAGCTGATAGTGAGCCTTGATGTCCCGATATAAGCGCAGGCGACGAATTACTTGACTATTTTAAAGGTCTACCCAAGGCTGCTGTCGTTATTGTGCATATCGGGAATGAATAAAGGAAATATAATGTTAATGCCTGTGCTTGCCGTACTCCTCGGACTTGTCCTTCTCATCTGGAGCGCGGAAAAATTTATTGATGGTGCTGCTGCTACGTCGCGCTGGTTGGGCCTTTCACCGCTGTTGATCGGGATGTTGGTGATCGGTTTTGGAACATCAGCACCTGAAATGATGGTGTCAGTGTTGGCCGCTATCCAAGGTAGTCCGGGTCTGGCAGTCGGTAATGCGTATGGATCCAATATAGCCAACATCGGGCTGGTACTGGGTGCTGTTGCTTTGTTGGCGCCTTTGGCCGTTGATTCTGGTGTGGTACGTCGAGAAATGCCGGTATTGCTTGCGGTGACCCTCTTGACGGGGTGGATGCTGCTGGATGGATGGGTATCCCGTTGGGAAGCGGTGCTATTGCTCGCCGTTCTGGTGTTGCTGATAACCATCAGTATCATTTACTCCCGTAGCAGCCAGGATGATGCGTTTGTTGACGAAGTCTCGGCGACATTGGAAAACCAGCCCATGTCTCGCGGTAACGCACTGATGTGGACGCTGGTTGGTCTGACCCTGTTGATTATCAGTTCACGTCTGTTGGTATGGGGGGCCGTTGATATTGCCGTGGCGTTTGGGGTCAGCGAGTTGATTATTGGACTGACGGTTGTTGCCATCGGCACCTCGCTTCCTGAGCTGGCTTCTTCAATCAGCGCGTTACGTCGCAAAGAGCATGAAATGGTGCTGGGTAATGTGGTGGGATCGAACCTGTTCAATACGCTGGGCGTCGTGGGCCTCGCGGGTATTATCGTGCCGATTGAGACGGGCAGCGAGGTCCTGACCCGTGATTGGTTGGTCATGTTGGTAATGACAGTGATGATGATGCTATTTGCTTTTTCCTGGCGAGGGCGCACGCGTCTTATCAATCGTTGGGAAGGCGGCTTTCTGCTTCTGGTATTTGTTGCTTACACCTTGTATATGATTTCAGTGGTTGTCGCTAGCTGACCCTGATCGAAAAACTGCTAGCGGCGAACCACTAGCAGTCTCATAACGCGTCATTTCAGGTCGTGATATCAGGGAAGTGCCGGAATCTCGAACTCTGGCATCTCACCTGTGAGGGTGTGCAAGAAGGCAGTGATATCGTCAACAGTCTCTTGTTCGAACTCACGACCCAGCATCTCCTCGCCCATGATAGCAACAGCTTCTTCAAGCGTTTCGGTCGCGCCGTTGTTCATGTAGGGATAGGTAACCGCGACATTGCGTAAAGTGGGGGTCTTGAAGCGGTATTTGTCGCTCTCTTCACCTGTTACCAGATAGCGTCCCAAGTCCTCAGAGCCAGGCACCTGAATGGCGTGGAACTGACTGTCTGTCAGAGCAGGACCGCGGTGGCATGCGACGCAGCCATTGTCTACAAAGGCAACCATGCCATCTTTGGCCTGTTGGCTGATGGCGTTTTCATCACCACTGAGATAAAGGTCAAACGGAGAGTTTGGTGTGTTCAGCGTACGCTCGAAAGCTGCCATGGAATACGCCAGGTTCTCGCCACTGATCGGATCATCATCGTCAGGAAAGGCTTCGGCAAACTTTTCACGATAAATTTCAAATTCAGTCAGCCGTTCCAGAGCGACATCCAGGTCCATGGCCATTTCAACATCCGCTTCTATCGGGCCTAGCGCCTGTCCTTCAAGATCTGGTTCCCGCCCATCCCAGAATTGAGAACCCAAAAAAGCGCTATTGAGAACGGTAGGTGTATTGCGTTCGCCCACCTGTCCGTCATGCCCAGTTGCTCTCGGAATCCTGTCAGCCCATCCCAGAGCCGGGTTATGGCAGGTGGCACAGCTGATAACACCGCTGGATGAAATGCGCGGTTCAAAAAACAGCATGTTGCCCAGCTCAATCTTCGCCGGCGTCATTGAATTATCTGCCGGTATGGGTGGCAGATGGGGTAAGGGTTCAAAGCGGTCCTTATAGCTTTGCAGATCTTCGGCCATTACCATGCCACCAGGGATCATGGCGGCCGCCGCAATCATTACTGGTAGTGTCTTTTTCATGTGACTTCCCCCTTGCATCAATCACTCTCAGGTGAGAGCCCTATAACTGGCTAAGCCCAAGCCAGCGTTACCTATAGTAAGTCTTAGTTGTGATTGAAATTCAACCTAGCAAAACACTCAGAAAATCCAAATATTGAGCTAGGTCAGTATTTGCCTGTATTTTTATAGTAGATTCAGTAAGAGAGTGAATATTCTTTTATTAGTAATATTTTATTTATTGTTAAATCCTTCGACGGATTCTCATGACCCTAGCAGGCTCTTATGAAACGTTATCGATACCCGGCCGTCGCGGCATCTGAAATTACCCCTCAACATGTTTTTGAAAATCGTCGGCGTTTTCTTCGTCAAGGCGCGACCTTCGGGGCGGCTTTGAGCCTTGCACCCGGTATGCTGCTATCTGCTCGGGCTAGTGCGTGGCAGCAAACGTTTGCTGATAAGATTCAGCAAGGTGTTAATGAAAAGGACTTCGCTGCAGGCGAGTCCATTACTTCAGTAAAGGATGCAACCACGTATAACAATTTCTACGAGTTCGGTGTGCGTAAGAGTGATCCTGAAGTGTATGCCCATAAGCTGAAAACAGACCCATGGCGCGTCAGTATAGAAGGTCAGTTTGAAAATACGGCCGAAGTGAATTTTGAAGATATACTAAGCCGCTATACGCTTGAAGAGCGAATTTATCGCCTGCGTTGTGTTGAAGCATGGTCAATGGTCATCCCCTGGGTGGGCTTTCCTTTAGCTGATCTGCTCAAGCATCACGGCTTGACATCACGTGCAAAGTATATTGAGTTTGAGTCTATTCTTGACCCCGAGAACCTACGCGGACAGCGTAGTTCAATTATCGAGTGGCCCTACCGAGAGGCGTTGCGAATCGATGAAGCTATGCATCCCTTGACCATATTAGCGGTAGGTATGTACGGAGAAAGAATGCCCAATCAGAACGGTGCTCCTATGCGACTGGTAGTGCCGTGGAAGTACGGCTTCAAGAGCATCAAGTCAGTAGTGGCCATCCGCGCTCTGGAGGATAAACCCACAACGTCCTGGGTAGCTCAGAATCCAGAAGAGTACGGCTTCTACGCTAATGTGAATCCTGACGTCGACCATCCCCGTTGGTCACAAGCCCGCGAAAGGCGAATCGGAGAAGGGGGGCGGAGAGAAACCTTGATGTTTAATGGTTACGCGGATGAAGTAGCTCAGCTTTACGCCGATATGGATCTCCAAAAAGATTACTGAGGCCGTCCTCATACAAACGGGATTACTTTTTTTGATGATGACTGTTGCATTCAGGATCCTACTATTTCGTTGTTTTGTTCTGTGTACGGGTGTGACGCCGGGTCTAATTCTGATCTGGCTATGGCTTCAAGGCAGCCTGGGTGCCAACCCCGCAGAGGCAGTCTTGCATTTCACCGGTAGAACAGGATTGATTTTATTACTCATCACCATAGCGTTCAGCCCTGCTTTCAGGCTTACCGGTTGGCGCGGAATAATGATTGCGCGACGGCAGATGGGTTTATGGGCTTTTTTCTGGCTGCTAGCCCATATGCTGACCTGGTTCGGCTGGGATCAATACTGGGATTGGCAATGGATCTGGCATGATATCTGGGCGCTTCACTATGTTCGCTACGGTGTGATGGCGTTACTGTTGCTGGTGCCTTTGGCTTTGACGTCACCCCAATGGGTGCCGCAAAAAATGGGGTGGTCAGCGTGGCATTGGTTGCATCGTCTCATTTATGTGTCTGCAGGATTGGGGGTCTATCATGTGTGGGAGCTGACCCGTGCTGATTATACGATGCCTCTGATCTTTGCTTTGGTGCTGGCCGGGCTGGTTGTTTTTAGGTCGATTGACGCCTTGGTTCATCGTCAGTAGTCACCAAGGATATATGGATCAAAGTGTCTGTTTGGCCTTTGTTCCCAAAACGTCTGTAAAAAGGTTGACCGAGGGAAAAACATTGGTATGATACGCATCCATTGAAGGCCATGTAGCGGCATTCAAGCTCTTTAA
>NZ_VMQS01000089.1 GCF_007625055.1 Halomonas sp. | reverse complement strand
CTTGACCGCCTGATCCTACGGGTTGTTTACCTTCATATCTGCCCCTATATTCAATCCAGATATACACCTATAAGGAGGTTGCCATGTCAGACACTGTTACCTTGGGTTGTGCACATTGCCATGCCGTAAATCGCGTCAATACAGATCGGTTAGCGGATGGTCCTAGATGCGGCAAATGCAAGGCGCCATTGTTTAACGGTGAGCCGATTGATCTGACCCAGGCGAATTTCAGCGCAGTGGTTGAGCGCAGTGACTTGCCTGTGGTGGTCGATTTCTGGGCTTCCTGGTGTGGCCCTTGCAAAATGATGGCGCCTGTTTTTGCCCAGACAGCCCAGGCGCTAGAACCAAAGATGCGTTTTGCCAAACTTGACACTGAGGCTCAATCCGCACTGGCGGGACGCTTTGGAATCCGCAGTATTCCTACCCTGATAGTGTTCAAAAACGGTCGCGAAGTAGCCCGCCAGGCAGGCGCCATGCAGGGATCGCAGCTGCGTCAGTGGCTGACACCACACATGCGCTAAAAATCATCTAGGCAAGCATGCCTGGAACAACACGGCTTGAGTTGAAACGGGAACACAGCGGTCAACACTATTAATAACAAAGTTTTGTTAAGGTTAATCTATATTAATACTGTTACGGTCACATCCATGGCCAAACACAGAAGATATCTAGATATAGGAACCACCTGTCGAATCCGGCCGACTGATCAAGATAGACCTTCCCATCAATTCAGAACTGCCTATGAGGTGCTGCCATGCGCTCTGGTTTCCTGCCGCTTGCGATGGTTGCCCTGCTGCTGTCAATACCCGTTGCCTTGCATGCCAAGCTGGCACCCGCGCCGCTAACTGGCTGGGAATACCGCTGGGGCGACTCGCCACTTGACGCCCAGGGCCAGCCAGTGTGGCTTAACGATACCTCTGATCAATGGCAGCCGATTGATTTTCCTTCCAATCCGGCGGAGCGCAACGGCCAGCAACACGTCTGGTTTCGCACCTTCTTACCTGAAGGTGAATGGCGTGACCCTGTTCTGTATATCACCAGTATTGACCTGATCGGTCAGCTTTATCTGAATGACGAGCTGATCTACCAGTACGGTGAATTTGATGAAAACGGTGAGGGCGATTTTGCAGGTTGGCCCTGGCATATGGTTGAACTACCGGAAGGCTATGCCGGGCAGCAACTTTCGGTACGCGTGTTTTCCTACTATACCGATATTGGCCTGTGGGGCGAGGTTCACCTGACTGACCGTATGGGTGTCTTGAAGCAGGTCATCAAAGACTCAGCCAAGGACCTGACAGTGAGTGCCTTCAGTCTGCTGTTAGCGATGCTGGCTGCCATTTTTGCCTTGATAGGGCCTGATCGGCGTGGCTTCGGTGCAGTGGCGCTATTTGCGTCTTCATCCGGACTGATGCTGCTGGCTGAAACGCCCGCTCGTCAGCTGCTGGTAGAGGCCGCCCTGGGGTGGGATATCCTGCGGGCGGCGAGCTATTACATGTTACCGGTGGCGATGGGTTTGCTGCTGAGCGCCTGGCTGGACGGTGCGCCACGCCGATGGGTCTCCTGGCTTTGGAAACTCCACCTGGCCTATCTGGCGGGAGCCATTGGGCTGGTCTTCACTGATGTGATCAGTCTGTCCCTGACGTTTCCGGTATTTGACCTGCTGCTGGCGATCACCTTGCCATCAATGCTGGTGCTGGCGCTGATGCGTTTTCAGCGGCTGGGGATAGAGCAGCGCCTGCTGGTGATCAGCTTTACCCTGTTTGCGCCGCTACTCTTTGCCGATATGCTGGTTGCGCATGGCTTTATTGCCTGGCGCGCCATTCCATTAAGCTACGGCTCCCTGGGCTTTACTCTGGCCATTGCGGCAGTTTCTCTATGGCATTATCGTCGTACTCAGCAGCAATTGGCGCTGGCCAATCAGACCCTGGAAGACAAGGTCGCTCTGCGTACCGCAGAGCTTGATCACCTGGTGCATAAGTTTGAAGGATTATCTCTGCAGGATTCTCTTACCGGTCTGAGTAACCGTCGCCACCTGGATAGCCTGCTTGAACACGAAGTACAGCGGGCTGAGCGCCAGGGTACCCAGCTGGCGGTGCTGATGCTGGATCTGGATTATTTCAAACGTATTAACGATATCTTTGGCCACGCGGCGGGGGATGCTGTGCTGGTGGATATAGCCGAGTTTCTGAAAAGTAGCTTCCGCACGATTGATGCGGTATGTCGTCTGGGAGGCGAGGAGTTTGTTGTCCTGTTGCCGGGGTGTTCCACTAGCGATGCCAGCGAACGCGTCAGAATGTTGATGGCGGCCTTGCACGAGAAACACTTTCATTTTGAGGGTAAGGCGTTAGGCAGGATCACGCTTTCATGTGGTATTGCCGTCTATCCGGATCATGCCCGAACAGCTGATCAGTTAATGCAAAATGCAGATGCGGCACTTTATCAAGCCAAGCGTGCTGGTCGTGACCGCTTCGTGATCTGGTCTGGTTAACAGCCGAGAGAGGTCCTGTCGTTTGTGAGCTCTTTTGTAGTCGCAAAGAAAGCATTACTTTCACCCAGATCCTTCCAGGAGAGAAGATGAATCCGACGATAGAATTGCTTAAATCGCACCGCTCGATTCGCAAGTTTACTGATCAGCCAGTGTCTGCTGCCTTGCTTACTACCTTGGTAGAGGCCGGGCAGGCAGCGGCGACGTCCAACCATGTTCAAGCCTACAGCGTGATTCATGTTAAAAACCCTGACAACCGGCAAAAAATTGCCGAACTGGCCGGTGGTCAGGGCTATGTGGCCAGCAGCGGTGCCTTCCTGGTGTTCTGTGCCGATATGAAGCGCCCGACGGATGCGGCCGAAGCGGCAGGCGCGCGCGTGGTACGTGGCATGACGGAACAGCTGTTGGTGGCCACCATCGATGTCTCCCTGATGGCCCAGAACATGGCGACTGCCGCTGAGTCCGAAGGCCTGGGGATCTGCTATATCGGTGGTGTGCGCAACAACCCCCAGGCAATCAGTGAATTGCTGGAACTGCCTGAACATGTCTATCCGGTGTTCGGCATGTGCCTTGGCTATCCGGCCCACCAGCCGGATATCAAGCCGCGCCTGCCGGTGTCGGCGATTCTCAAAGAGGATACCTACCGCGCGGACCAGGAAGCGGTAGAGGTGTTTGACAACACCATGCAGGATTACTATCAAGCCCGTAAAGGCGGCAACAAGGAGGCGAGCTGGTCCACCAACCTGGCGCCACTTTTTGACAGCAAGCTGAGACCGCATATGCGTGATTTCCTGGTCAAACGCGGTTTCGAAATGAAATAAACACCCTCGTCATTGGTTATTCCCATTTTCAGCAGGGAGGCTGTCATGCCCCGTTTTCTGCACACCGCCGATTGGCAAATTGGCCGCCAGTACACGCGCTTTGAACAGGACGATGCGATGGCGCTGGCCGAAGCACGCCTTAGCGCCGTTGAGCGACTCGCCGCGCTGGCCGCTGAGGAACAGGTGGATGCTGTGCTGGTGGCTGGTGATATCTTCGATGCCCAAACCCTGAGCGAGCGCACCCTGCATCGCACCTTTCAGGCGCTTGCTGCTTACTCAGGCCCATGGGTGATGCTGCCGGGCAACCACGATGCCGCCCTGGTCGAAAGTGTCTGGACGCGAGCTGCACGGATGGGTGCCATACCCGCCAATGTACATCTGTTGGCATCGCCAGAACCTTTTATCCTGGCCAATATCAGCACGGCGATCCTGCCTGCGCCGCTTACCCAGCGCCAGACCTATCAGGACCTGACGGCGTGGTTTGATCACGCCGAAACGCCTGAAGGGTTTCTGCGTATCGGCCTGGCGCATGGCAGTGTGACCGGCCTGCTGGCGGAAAGTGTCGATTCCCCCAACCCGATTGCCGCTGATCGCGCCGCCAGTGCCCGGTTGGACTATCTGGCGCTGGGCGACTGGCACGGCTGTAAGCAGATTGACGCCCACACCTGGTACAGCGGCACCCCGGAGGCCGACCGTTTTCGTAACAACGCCTCAGGGCAGGCGTTACTGGTCAGCCTTAAAGCACCGGGGGAAGCGCCCAGTGCCACACCCGTGGAGGTCGGTCAGCATGGCTGGCATCAATGGCAGCGCCAGCTGGCGGTTGCGTCTGATGTGGATGCACTGATGGCTGAGCTGCAAGCCTTACCCGCTCGTTCAGTGCTTGACCTGACCTTGCAGGGTCAGCTGGATCTGGCCGGCTATCAGCGCCTGGAACAGGCGTTGGGGTTAGCCGCGGGCCGCTACCGCAGCCTGCAAGTTCATCAGGATGAGCTGACCCTGGCCCCCACTGCTGAGGATATTGCCGCGTTGCAGGCGGATGGCTATGTGGGCAGCGTGATTGAAGATTTACAGCAGCGTCAGCAAAGTGACGCTGAAGGCGAGACGGCCAATGAGGCGCTGGCCATCCTGGCGGGCTTGCTGCTGGATCAAACGCCTGCCAGCCAGACCCAGGAGCATCCGTCATGCAGCTGATCTCCCTGAAAGTCAGTGAATTTCAGCAATTTCGAACAGCCTGTATGCTCAGCGACCTGACGCCGGGTATCAATCTGTTCACCGGCCCGAATGAAGCCGGCAAAAGTACCCTGGTGCGGGCGATTCGGGCAGCGTTTTTTGAACGTCACAAATCCAGCACTTTGAGCGACCTCCAGCCCTGGGGCGATTCATCGGCGTCTCCGCAAGTTAGCCTGGCCTTTGACTGGCAAGGCCAGCACTGGCAACTGGATAAGCGCTTTTTGCAACGCAAACGCTGTGATCTTCAGGTGGGCGACACCCATTACAGTGGTGATGAAGCCGAAGAGCACCTGGCCCAACTGATGGGTTATGCAACACCGGCACGGGGGGCCAGTAAAGCCGAACATTGGGGCATCCCCGGCTTACTGTGGGTCGAGCAGGGCGCCGGGCAG
>NZ_VMQS01000088.1 GCF_007625055.1 Halomonas sp. | reverse complement strand
CGGTTTCGGTTTCGGTTTCGGTTTCGGTTTCGGTTTCGGTTTCGGTTTCGGTTTCAGGTTCAGACTGAGTCTCTGGCTCCTCTTTCTCTTCTGGCTTTTGCCTTTCAGGTGCGTCTGTTTGCGATGCTTGTGACTCAGTCTCTAGCGGCTCTGGCTCCTGTGTTTCAGCTTGTTCATCACTCGCCTCGTCATTCTGACGGGATGCCTCGGTTGCGGCGTCATCCGGCAGCAACCAGTCCACTTCCTGAACGCTGGCGGCCGCCTGCACAGGCGTTTCGCCAAGGCCTGTCGCCACTGCACCGGCGGTATCAGCCGTATCACCATCATCGGGCGACGCAGACTGCGATGCCTTCGCTGCTTCCGGGTCAACGCCTGCGCCTGACGACTGCAGCGCAAGCTGCTGGCCAGGATAGATATTATAGGGTGGCTCAATGTCATTGAGAGCTGCCAACTCGCGATAATCCAGGCCTTGCTGCCAGGCAATACCATAGAGAGTATCCCCTTGCTCCACCCTGTACTGACCGCTGGCCTCAAGGTTACGCTTTACCTCGCCAATATCACGCACTTGCGGGTTTCCCTGGTAATTTGCACAACCGGCAACAGCCAGGGCAAGCGCCGATAAAAGAAACATTTTACGCATTGAGGTGACTACTCCTTGTTAGCGCCTGATGGATCGCTTGAAAATGAAGACGGTGCCTTGTTTGCGTGATAATTCAAGCCAACGACCAGCATAGCGCCCAATAGCATCAATAGAGCGACTGTTCCAAACTGTGCCGAGTCGCCAATCAAGACAGCATACTCGCTGGGCATCAGATAGCGGAAAGCCAGAGGGATAATCTGGCCGTCCGGGCCCAGCTGATAGCCAACAAGCTCTCTCCAAGGCCATAAGACCGGCAAGGATCCAATAATAAAACCCAATAGCAGTTGCATAGTGGCATCGTGCTGGCGTTTGAACAACCAGACCAAAAGGCGTGAAAACAAAGCCAACCCGATCAGGCAGCCAAGGCCAAACAATCCGATAACTGCCAGATCAAAACCACGAATCGCCTGCATGATGGTCCCGTAGAGTCCCATGGTCAGAAGCAGGAAACTGCCGGAAACGCCTGGCAGAAGCATGGCACTGATTGCAATCGCGCCCGCCACTACAACAACCATATTTTCGTTACCCAGAAGCAGCACCGTCGGCATTAGTCCAGGCAGGGTCTTGGCCAGCAATAAGCCAGCCACCAATGGCAAAAGGTACCAGAACTTCCAGCTTTTCATGGCGTTATGCACCACCAGTGCCGAGGCCGCCACCAGACCGAAGAAGAAGCCGTCCAACAGCAGGGGGTGAGCCTCCATCAGCCACAGTGCCAGATGTGCAACACTGACCAGGCTTGCCGCCACACCCACCAGCAAAGGCAATAAAAACGTCAGGTTAAGATGCGCGTAAAGGTGCTTGATGCCCCCCTGGCGCCAGGCTTCCCAGGCACCTGGGCCAAACTGGCGGACCGTCTGGATCAACTCTTCATAGATGCCGGTAACGAAGGCAATGGTGCCACCGGACACACCGGGCACTGCATCAGCAGCGCCCATGCCGACCCCTTTCAGAAAAATAGCTAACCTTTTGCCCTTCAATTCACGACTCCTTGCAGTAGCGGGACAAACCGAACCGGCTCTAGTCGACGTTTCTCGTACACACTGCCAACGCGGCGTACCTGGGTTAACCACTGACGGCCGCCACTATCTTCAAGCGGCGCAATCAGTACACCGCCATCACGCAGCTGTTCCAGCAGCTCGCTTGATACGGTCCGGGCACAGGCAGTTAGCAGGATGACATCAAAAGGGGCAGCGTCTGGCCAACCGTGGTTACCATCGGCCACGGCAAGCCTGGCCGACACCTTCAGTCGCGCCAGGCGTTGGGCGGCGCGTTTGTGGAGTATCTGGATTCTTTCCAGCGAGTAAAGTTCATCTACCAGGCTGGACAGCACAAGCGTCTGATAACCGGAACCGGTGCCCAGCTCCAGCACTCGCTTTGGCGCTTCGCGCAGCGTGAGCTCTGTCATTCGGGCCACGGTCAGGGGTTGGGACAGGGTCTGACCAAACCCGATAGGCAAGGACGCATCCTCGTAGGCATTATGGGCCAGGGCCTCGTCAACAAAGAGGTGGCGAGGCGCGCGGGCCATAACGTTGAGCACCCGCTCATCGTTAATCCCCTGGCGCGTCAGGCGCTTGACCATACGGTCGCGTGTGCGCTGGGACGTCATCCCGCGGCCACGCATTTCAATGGGTGATATATCAGGCTGTAAAGGCATCCAACCAGTCCTGTACGTCACTGCATGCCGTGTGGCGTGTAAGGTCGGTCTGCAGGGGAGTAATCGAAACAAAACCGGCCTCAACAGCTGCAAAGTCTGTATCATCACCGTCGTCAGCGTTAGCTCCAACGGCAGCAATCCAATAACGGGTTCGTCCCCGCGGGTCCTGCATCGCCAATGGTTTTTCGGCCGGGCCGCGGTACCCCATGCGGGTAACCCTGACGCCACGAATCTCGCTCCAGGGCAAGTCGGGCACGTTGACATTGAGAAGCGTACGCGGCGGGAGGGACAGCTGATCCACAGCACCCACCAGTGTCGATGCAACACGGGCCGCTGTGGCAAAGTGACGCTCGCCACACAGCGACATGGCAATTGCCGACATCCCCAGATTTCGCCCTTCCATCGCGGCCGCGACTGTGCCGGAATAGAGCACATCATCGCCCAGATTGCTGCCATGGTTGATCCCCGAAATCACCAGGTCGGGTTTTTCATCCCAAACGCCATTGACGCCCAGATAGACGCAGTCGGCCGGCGTGCCATCCACGCTGTAAAAACCGCTATCCAGGGCGCTGAGCAGGAGCGGGCGCGAGAGCGTCAGAGAATTACTGGCACCGCTGCGATCACGATCCGGTGCCACAACACGTAAATTGGCATGCGATGTCAGTGCATCGTGCAAGGCGCGAAGCCCCGGGGCGTGAACACCATCATCATTGGAAAGCAGCAGTCGCCGCATGGGTTTCCTCCTGATTAAATCTTATTAAGGTCTGCTAGCGTATCAGTATTTGTCACATCAGGTTGGCTGATCAGTTCGCTAAGTACAGCTGTTGCAAACGCCCCTCTGGGCAGGGAAAAACTTATCACCGCTTCGTCATTGCGCTGGCCGCGTTCCAGTACTGGCGTATCAAGACATACGCGCAGTGCGCGTCTTGCTGACTTGACACCACTTTGGGCAAGGCCGTTCGTCAAAACAGGATGTTGTTCGGCGAGGGCGGCTTCCAGTTGCTGCGCCGCTGAATCATCGGCGTCGAAATCAGCCCCCCAAAGCAGTCCAGTGGGGTGAATATCACGTTTTGCGGCCCGTTCAACAAGAGTGGTGTCCAGCTGATCAACCCGAAAAAGACTATGGGTTCCCTCAAGCATGACCGTTTCGCCCTCAAGGAGCGACTGCCAATCACCTCTGGCCACCCGCTGGCCCAGCAGTTCGTTGAACAGAAAGCTTCTTGCGCAGGACAGCAGCATGCCCTGGCGATCATCTCGCTTGCGCCAACCCCGCGCTAACAGGGCTTCAGCACGCTGAAGATTTTGCCCATGGGTGCCAAAACGTTGGGGCCCAAAGTAATTGGGTACGCCTTCACGGCAGAGCCTTTCCCAGCGGGCCTGAAAGTCATCCTGCTCAACGGCCTCGCCCTGCAGGCGCAGGATAAAGCGATTGGTACGATGAACGCCGCGCTTGAGCTTACGCGGATGGCGCGCCTGCTCCAGCACAGTGATACCCAAGGTGGCCAACTGTGCGGCCAGATCGTCCGGTGCATTGCGGCCAGGCAGTTGAACGCTCAGCCACTGACGCGTCACCGCCACACGATCCTTCATACCGGAATAGCCAACCGCTCTGGGCGAAACATTACACAACCGGGCAAGCTGTCTGGCCGCTTCCAGGGTACTCTGATTGCGTTTCTCGATACGCAACCAGAGATGCTCGCCCTGCCCTTCAGGTTTGAAATCAAGCTGTTCATCGACCCTGAAATCTTCGGGTGAGAGACGAAAACCGGCAGGCCTGGGAGCCCCAAGGGTAGCGTCCAGACAGCGTGGCCACACAGGAAGAGCGGTCATTCAACGCTCCGGGGCAGCAACAGCACCACGGCCTCTGCTGCCATGCCTTCACCCCGCCCGGTAAACCCCAGGCGCTCGGTTGTGGTGGCCTTGACACTGACCTGATCCAGCCCGACGTCAAGATCTTCTGCAATGACCGACCGCATGGCGTGGATATGGGGCGCCATCTTGGGCGCCTGAGCCATCAGGGTGGCATCCAGATTGCCCAGCCGCCAGCCCGCCTGGCGAACCAGTGCATTGACCCTGCGCAACAGAATCCTGCTATCCGCCCCCTGATAGGCGGGATCAGTATCGGGGAAATGATGACCAATATCACCAAGCGCGCAGGCACCCAAGAGGGCATCCGCAATGGCATGCAGGAGTACGTCACCGTCTGAATGGGCAACAAATCCCGCGCCAAACGGCAGCTTCAACCCGCCAACGACCAGGTGATCTCCCGGCCCAAAACGATGAACATCAAAGCCGTGGCCGATGCGCATGACAGTCTCCTGAATACGTTGAAATGAGGGTCATTTTTTAAATATATGCATGCTTTTGAGCATTCAGAATGGCGCTTGCCAGGGCCAGGTCATCCGGGTGAGTGACCTTGATGTTATCGCGCCTGCCGCTAATCAGCTGGGGAGACTCGCCCATGGCTTCAAGCGCCGACGCTTCATCAGTTACCTGGCTTGCATGCGCCCGCGCATGCTCCAGAGCGCGACGCAGCGGCCCATAGCGAAACCCTTGGGGCGTCAGCGCATGCCAAAGGCCTTCACGCGACTCGGTATGGGCAATGCTGCCTGAGGCCGCGGCACGCTTCATGGTGTCCGCCACTGGCATGGCAAGCAAGGCACCACTGACATTTTCACGCGCCGCTTTCTCTACGGCTTTAAGGTCTTCCACTGCTATGCAGGGCCTGGCCACATCATGCACCAGCACCAGGTCATCTTCAGCGGCATTCAATG
>NZ_VMQS01000087.1 GCF_007625055.1 Halomonas sp. | reverse complement strand
ATGCCGATCAGGGCGATGTGCCCGCCGATTTTCACCGCATCAATGGATTGCGGCAGCGTGCCCGGGCCACCCACTTCGACGACGTGATCCACGCCTTCGCCGTTGGTCAGCTCCAGCACCGCCTTGCCCCATTCGGGCGTGGTCTTGTAGTTGATGACATGCTCGGCGCCCAGTTCTTTGAGGCGCTCAAGCTTTTCATCCGAGGATGAAGTGGCAATCACCCGGGCGCCCATCATCTGGGCAAACTGCAGGGCAAAAATCGAGACGCCACCGGTGCCCAGCACCAGCACCGTATCACCGGCCTTGATACCGCCATCCACCACCAGGGCGCGCCAGGCAGTCAGCCCTGCCGTCGTCAGGGTCGCGGATTCAGCGTGGCTGTAGCCGTCGGGCTGATGGGTAAAGGAGGTGACCGGGGCGACCACCTGCTCGCGGGCATAGCCTTCAACGCCATCCCCTGGGGTAGTGCGAAAATCCGCCACCCGGGCCGGGCCTTCCAGCCAGCCGGGGAAAAACGTCGACACCACCGCATCGCCCACGGCAAAGTCACTGACGCCCTCGCCCACGGCCTCAACGATACCGGCACCATCCGACATGGGAATGCGGTTTTCCTCGGTGGGGATCATGCCCGCGGCGACGGCGTAGTCGTGGAAGTTGAGCGAGCTGGCATGCAGGCGAACGCGAATTTCCCCGGGGCCTGGCTCAGCGGGGGCGGCGATATCGGCCAGGGTCAGGTGGTCCAGACCGCCGGGCTGCTTGAGATGAATCGCTTGCATGCTTGATCTCCTGTTTATAGATGATGATAAATCGTTTATGCGTCTGTGGTGTCAACCTGGGGGCTATCGTCGTGAACATCAAGGCCGATAAAGCCGCCGGACTGGCGCTGCCATAGGCGCGCATAGATACCGTTTCTGGCCAGCAGCTCCTGATGGGTGCCGCTTTCCACCATGCGCCCTTCATCTATGACAATCAAACGGTCGAGCATGGCAATGGTCGATAGGCGGTGGGCAATGGCAATCACCGTCTTGCCTTCCATCAGGGTTTCGAGCTGCTCCTGGATGGCGGCTTCGACTTCGGAATCCAGCGCGGAGGTCGCTTCATCCAGCACCAGAATCGGCGCGTTCTTGAGCAGCACCCGGGCAATGGCAATCCGCTGACGCTGGCCGCCGGAGAGCTTGACGCCCCGCTCGCCCACGTGGGCATCCAGGCCGCGCCGCCCCTTGGGGTCAACCAACTCATTGATAAAGCTGTCGGCGTGGGCGCGGCGCACCGCCTGCCAGATATCCTCATCCGTGGCCTCCGGGCTGCCATAGCGGATGTTGTCGCGCAGCGAACGGTGCAGCAGCGAGGTATCCTGAGTGACCATGCCGATCTGGTGGCGCAATGACGCCTGAGTGACTTCGGCAATATTCTGGCCATCAATCAGGATGCGCCCGCCCTGCAGATCGTAAAAACGCAGCAGCAGATTGGCCAGGGTCGATTTACCCGCGCCAGAGCGGCCAATCAGGCCGATTTTCTCACCGGGTGCGATGCTCAGGCTGAAACCGTCAAAGACGTTCTTGGTCTCGCCCTTGGCCTGGGCATATTCAAAGCGCAGGCTGTCAAAGACGATCCTGCCCTGGGGCACCGTCAAGGCCTGGGCATTGGGCGCTTCCTTGACCGTCGGCGCCTGGGCGATGGTATTCATGCCATCCTGCACGGTGCCGATGTTTTCAAACAGCCCGGCCACTTCCCACAGGATCCAGTCGGACATAAAGCGCACCCGCATCACCAGGGCAATGGCGATGGCCAGCACGCCCAGCGAGATCACCTCGAAATACCAGGTGGTGATCACCATGGCCGCCATGCCCACCAGCAGCAGCGTATTGAGCAGCGTCATCACCACGCTCAGCAGGGTGACCAGGCGCATCTGGCGATGCACCGTGCCCATGAATCCCTGCATGGCATCCTTGGCGTAGCCGAGTTCGCGCTGGGTATCGGCAAACAGCTTGATGGTCTGGATATTGCTATAGCTGTCCACTACCCGGCCGGTCATCTGGGCGCGGGCATCCGCCTGGGCCATGGAGATATCGCGCAGGCGGGGAATGAAATAGCGCATGATCGCCAGATAGCCCACCAGCCACAGGCCCAGCGGCAGCACCAGCCACAGGTCCGCCTGGGCCAGCAGGTAGACCGCGCCGGTAAAATAGACGATGGCGTAGACCATCAGATCCATCACCTTGGTGACGGTTTCGCGGATGGCCAGGGCTGTCTGCATGACCTTCTGCGAGACGCGCCCGGCAAACTCATCCTGATAGAAGGCCAGGCTCTGGCCAAGCATATGGCGGTGGGAAAGCCAGCGGCCAATCATCGGGTAGTTGCCGAAAATGCTCTGGTGGGTGATCAGTGCCTGCCCCAGCACCAGCAGCGGCAGGCCAATCAGTACAGCCACCCCGGTGCCGACCAGCCAGCCTCCGTTGGCGGCCCAGAAATCCGCGCGTTCCACCTCGCCCAGCCAGTCAACCAGTTTGCCCATGGTACTGAAAAATACCACCTCGGCGGCCGACACCAGCGCCGTCAACACGGACATGATCAGCAGAAGCGGCCAGACCGGGCGGGTAAAGTGCCAGATAAACGCAAACAACCCCTGAGGCGGGGTTGTCACGTCATGGTCCGGGTAGGGGTTGACCCGCGATTCGAAGTAATCGAAGGCCTTGGTCATCAGGCGTTTGAGCATGCTAGTGCCTCGTGTGGATGCGTGTTGACAGGGCTCGCTTGCCGCTCAATAGCTGGGGGCATCCGGGTCATCGTCGTCGCCGCGGATGCGCGCCTGGCGTTCGGCTTCTTCTTCCTTGGCGTCGTCAATCACTTCCATCAGTTCGTCAACGTCGGCGATATGGCTGTCGTGCTCGAAATAGCCGCTCAGCGTCGATTCGGGATGCAGCTCACCGGCTTCGTACAGGGCCCACATTTCCTTGGCGTAGTGGGTGTCGAGCAGTTCCGGAGCGAAGCGGCCAAAGTAGGCGCGCATATTGTTGACGTCGCGCTCCAGCATGGCTTCGGCGCTGTTGTTGCCGGCGGCATCCACAGCCTGGGGTAAGTCGATAATCACCGGGCCATCGGCATCCACCAGCACATTGAACTCGGACAGGTCGCCATGGATCAGCCCGGCGCAGAGCATCTTGACCACGTCCTCAATCACCTTGGCGTGGTAGGCCAGGGCCTGTTCATGGGTCAGGGTGACGTCATCCAGGCGCGGGGCCACATGGCCATCGGCTTCGGTGATCATTTCCATCAGCAGCACGCCATCCACAAACCCGTAGGGCTTGGGCACTCGCACATCGGCGGCCGCCAGGCGGTACAGAGCGTCCACTTCTGCCGTCAGCCAGGCCTGTTCCTGTTCCTTCTGGCCGTAACGGGTTTTCTTGGCCATCGCCCGTGCCCGGCGGCTGTTGCGCTCCTTGCGCCCTTCCTGGTACTGCACTGCCTGCTTGAAGCTGCGCTGCTTGGCCTCCTTGAAGACCTTGGCACAGCGCACCTCCTCACCGCAGCGTACCACGTACACCTGGGCTTCCTTGCCGCTCATCAGCTGAGTCAACACTTCATCAATGAGGCCATCATCCAAGAGAGGTTGTAATCGTTTCGGGGTTTTCATAACGTGCTGAGAGAGCTCCTGTATGACAGCGTGAGCATTAATGACGTATGCGCCGTACGCGGAAGGCGCGACCCTTGATTCTGTCGCGTTCCAGCTTGTCCTGGGCCTGTTGAATGGCGCTGCTGGCCACGGCCACATAGGCGCTGCGCGCCAGCACCTTGATCTTGCCGACCTGATCACCGCTCAGCCCGCCCTCACCGGTCAGGGCGCCGAGAATATCGCCGGGGCGCAGCTTGTCTTTTTTACCCCCCGCCAGCTGTAAGGTCGCCATGGGCGGCTCAAACGGCACCGCGCTTTTGGGCCTGGGCAGAGGCTCGGTGGTAATCGGCTGTTCCAGCAGGCCTTCCAGGCGCTCCAGCCGATACTGCTCCTTGGGCGAGACCAGGGTACAGGCAATGCCGCTGGCACCTGCGCGGCCGGTGCGCCCTACCCGGTGAACGTGGACCTCCAGTTCACGGGCAATCTGGTAGTTGAAGACCGCATCCAGCTGGGCAATATCCAGGCCGCGGGCGGCCACGTCGGTGGCGACCAGAATCGAAGCGCTCTGATTGGCAAACAGCACCAGGCGGCGGTCGCGGTCTTTCTGCTCCAGATCGCCGTTCAGCGCCACGGCGCTGAAACCGGCCTGAGTCAACTGGTCGGCAACCGCCTGGGTTTCACGCTTGGTGTTGCAGAACACCACGCTGGTGGCCGGTCGATAGACCAGCAGCAGCTGTTTCAGCGCGGCAAAACGCGCCTCTTCGCTGGCTACTTCGAAAAAGTGCTGCTCGATGGTGGTGGCATCGTGAAGCTCGGCCACCTTGACGCTCACCGGGTCATGCATCACGCCGCGGGTCATGGCCGCCAGGCCGCCAGAGGCCTGTTCATCCGGAAAGGTGGCGCTGAACAGCAGCGTCTGGCGGTCGGGCGGTGTTTCGGCAATGATATCGTCGATGGTCACCTGAAAGCCCATATCGAGCATGCGGTCGGCTTCATCCAGCACCAGGGTGGCCAGCGAACCCAGGGTCAGCGAGCCTCGGCGTAAATGCTCGTCAATCCGCCCCGGGGTGCCCACGACAATATGCGCGCCGTGCTCCAGAGACGCCAGCTGCGGCCCGAAGGCGGCGCCGCCGCAGAGTGTCAGTACTTTAACGTTGGGCAGGCCGCGGGCCAGGCGACGCAGCTCTTCAGCCACCTGATCGGCCAGCTCCCGGGTGGGGCACAGCACCAGCCCCTGCACGGCAAAGGCGTCCAGGCGCAATCCTTCCAGTAGCGCCAGCCCGAAGGCGGCCGTCTTGCCCGAGCCGGTCTTGGCCTGAGCCATGACATCGCGCCCGGCCAGCATGGGCGGCAGGCTTTCGGCCTGTACCGGGGTCATGGCATGGTAGCCGAGGGAATCCAGATTGGTTAATAGCGCCGGAGATAGCGCAAGCGAAGCAAAAGAAGCGTCAGACACGAATTTTCCTGAAGGAGTGGTTGGCTCAGCAAACCTTTAATCATAGGGCACCATACCAGAAAGTACTGGCGTCTGCTGTGCTGCT
>NZ_VMQS01000086.1:3920-5199 GCF_007625055.1 Halomonas sp. | reverse complement strand
GTCAAGGGGCTCTTGTCTTCTTTCTCCTCAACGCTGAATTCCCGCGCGTAAACCGTCATGATGGCCTCGCCTGCTTCACGGGCAATCGCTTCAATACTATCCAGCAGCGTCTGGTCAATCATTGTCATCTTGTTTGCCTTGTCGTTACGATCCAGTGGTCATATCACCTAAAAAAATCCCGCTGACTGATCAGCGGGATTTTTAATCTCCAGGCTCAGTTAATCAGCCCACGCTCCCGCAATGCCTTGATAATCGCATCCGCGGCGTCTTCCGGCGACAGCTTATCCGTATGCAGGTGGATCTCGGGTGACTCGGGCGCTTCATAGGCGGAATCAATCCCGGTGAAGTTCTGCAACTCACCGCGACGCGCCTTCCTGTATAGCCCTTTAGGATCACGCTCCTCAGCCACATCCAGCGGTGTATCAACGAAGATCTCGATAAATTCACCCTCGTCCAGCAGGTCACGTGCCATACGGCGTTCGCTGCGGAACGGTGAAATAAAGGCCGTCAGTACGATCAGGCCCGCATCCACCATCAGTCGCGCCACTTCAGAGACACGGCGAATATTCTCGACCCGGTCTGCATCGGTAAAGCCAAGGTCACGGTTCAGGCCATGGCGCACATTGTCGCCATCCAGCAGATAGGTATGCTGGCCCTGGGCATAAAGCTTCTGCTCAACCAGGTTGGCAATGGTTGACTTGCCCGCCCCGGAAAGCCCGGTGAACCACAATACCGCTGGCTTTTGCACCTTGGCTTCCGCACGCTGCAACTTGCCGATATCCACGTGCTGCATGTGAATATTCTGGCTGCGGCGCAGGGCAAAGTTGAGCATGCCCGCCCCGACCGTATTGTTGGTCATACGGTCGACCAGGATGAAACCGCCGGTGTCCTGATTGTCCTTAAAGGCGTCAAAGGCTACTGCCTTGTTCAGGCTCAGGCTGCACACCCCAATAGCATTCAGATCCAGCTGTTTGCTGGCGGTATGCTCCAGGGTATTCACGTTGACCTGGTACTTTATGTCCGTGACGGTCGCTGACACCGTCTGGGTGCCCAGCTTCATCAGGTAAGGACGGCCCGGCAGCAACGGCTCGTCATGCATCCACACCAGCGAGGTTTCAAACTGGTCGGCGGTCTGCGCGGGCGAACTGACCCCGGAAATGACATCGCCACGGGAAATATCAATCTCGTCTTCCATCAGCAGGGTGACCGACTGCCCCGCTACGGCCTGCTGCAGGTCGCCATCATAGGTATAGATGCGCGACACCTTGCTGGTGCTGCC
>NZ_VMQS01000086.1:0-3820 GCF_007625055.1 Halomonas sp. | reverse complement strand
CACCCGACGCATGCCCATCAGCGACATCAGAAAACTGTGCCGACGGGTCTGGGTCATAAGGCCGTGGCGGGCATCTACCATCAGGATGGCGGCATCGGCATTCGAGGCACCGGTGACCATGTTACGGGTGTACTGCTCGTGGCCAGGGGTATCCGCCACGATAAACTTGCGCTTGTCGGTGGAGAAAAAGCGGTACGCCACATCAATGGTAATGCCCTGCTCGCGCTCTGCCGCCAGGCCATCTACCAGCAGGGCAAAATCCATATCCCCGCCCTGGGTGCCGTACTTCTTGGAATCCGCTTCGATGGAGGCCAGCTGGTCTTCAAACAGCAGCTTGGATTCAAACAGCAGGCGGCCAATCAGGGTGCTCTTGCCGTCATCAACGCTGCCGCAGGTGATAAAGCGCAGCAGCCCCTTGTTCTCATGAGACGTCAAATAGCCTTCGATGTCGGCGGCGATCATATCGGATGAATGTGCCATTAGAAGTAGCCCTCCTGCTTTTTCTTCTCCATCGAGGCGGCACTGTCGTTATCAATCACGCGCCCCTGACGTTCCGAGGTATTGGTTAACAGCATTTCCTGAATAATGGCCGGCAAGGTATCTGCTTCCGACTCAATGGCACCGGTCAATGGGTAGCAACCCAGGGTGCGGAAACGCACCTTGCGCATCATCGGCACCTCACCTGGCTCCAGCGGCATACGTTCGTCATCCACCATGATCAGGGTACCGTCACGTTCAACCACAGGGCGCTCGGCAGAGTAGTAAAGCGGTACAATAGGAATGTTCTGCAGGTAGATGTACTGCCAGATATCCAGCTCCGTCCAGTTGGATAACGGGAAGACGCGGATCGACTCGCCCTTGTGCTTACGGGTGTTGTAGATCTTCCACAGCTCAGGGCGCTGGTTTTTCGGATCCCAACGATGCTGGGCGGTACGGAAAGAGAACACACGCTCCTTGGCGCGGGATTTCTCCTCATCACGGCGGGCACCCCCAAAGGCCGCATCAAAGCCGTATTTATCCAGTGCCTGTTTCAGGCCTTCGGTTTTCATGATCTCGGTATGAAGGGCCGACCCATGGGTAAACGGATTGACATTCTTCTCAACCCCTTCCGGGTTGATATGCACAATCAGCTCCATGCCGATATCACGCGCCATATCATCACGGAACTCATACATGGCCCGAAACTTCCAGCGCGTATCGACGTGCATCAGCGGAAATGGCGGCGGGGAAGGCGCAAACGCCTTGCGCGCCAGGTGCAGCATGACCGCACTGTCCTTGCCGACGGAATAAAGCATCACCGGATTATCCGTCTCGGCGACCACTTCCCGCATGATCTGGATGCTTTCCGCTTCCAGCCGTTGTAAATGGGTAAGGGATGTCATCGTGTTACCTGCTTGCTATTGGAATCAGGGCTGTGGGAAGCACAGCGTTTGGAAACAGCATTTTTTGCGCCAGCGCTAACAGAGCCGCCAGGCACCAGGCCAATGTCGGCGGGTACAGTCACCAGCCAGAACGCCCGCTGAGCGGCCAGCCACGCCGTCAACTCAGGGGCAGCGCTCAAGGCAGCACCGTGAAACACCAGCGCGGCCGGGCCATTGGCGGCCAGTGCCTTCAGCGTTGTCAGATAATCCTCGGCCACCGGCGGGCGCCGGAAACAGCGCATCCACAACCGGCCACGAGAACCATGTAAATAGATTTGATAGAGGGAGCCGTCCGGATGTGGCAGATGGCGTACCCCGCCCTGCCAGCGCTGCGCGGCGCTGTTGAGCTGCTTGAACACAGGCGCCACCGCCTGGCGGTACCAGCGTCCTCGCGCCGAGCGCTCCTTGCTCAAGGAAGCCAGCGGCCAGGCCTCATGTTTCAGATGTTCTTCTTCCCACCAGTGCTCTACTGCCCGCTGGCTGACCGGCTGGCCATGCGTGTCTTCAAGACACCTTGCCAGGGCCGCACTACTCCACCCCGGCTCACCACCAGACGGCAGCGCATAAAGGCTCTTCCATAGCGTTGCCTTGAATTCAGGCGCCAGCACATTGACCTGACCCTTATGGCGCCCGCGCGGCTGAACGGGCACGCCCGCCCAACCTCCTTCGCGAAACGCCTTCCAGGCGGCAGATACCGTTGGTGCAGAAAGCCCGGTTCGTTGACAGGCCTCCATCACAGTGAGACCGTCCAAGCGCAGCTGAACCGCGTTGATGCGGCGCTCATTGAGCTTTTCAGGCGATAAATGTTTTGTCATTTATATTTATTTAACTCACTGTTATTAAACATAAAAAATATAAAAATAAGCTTTTTTGAATCAACTGTTAGACACCATCATAAAAGGCTGCGTAAAATTGAGCAAGCCATCCGTTTACCTGCAAGGATAATGACCAATGATGCCCTGGGCGGTTCTTGTTTCCATCGCCGTTCTGGTTGCCAGCCTGATCAGCGGAAAAATCAGACCAGCGACAGCCTTTGTCACCCTGGCCGGTCTCTATCTGGTCGCCGGCCTGGTGGATACCTCCGTGCTGCTGGCCCAATACACCAACCCGGCGCTGGCGACGCTGCTACTCTTGCTGCTGGTATCACTGGCTCTGGAGCGTTCCCCGCTGTTGGACTGGCTCTCAAGCCGCCTGCTCAAGGGCAGCCCACGCTTTGCAACGGCGCGCCTGATGGGTACTACTGCAGTACTTTCCGCGTTTCTTAACAACACCGCTGTGGTCGCGGCCTTTCTGGGGGCCATATCACGCCAATCGCGTATTGCCCCATCACGTTTGCTGATTCCGCTGTCCTATGCCTCCATATTGGGCGGCGTTACCACTCTGGTGGGCACTTCTACCAACCTGGTGGTCAATTCCTTCTATCTGAACGCCAGCGGCAGTGAACTGGGCATGTTCCAGTTTGCACTGGTTGGCCTGCCCGTGGCCCTGATCACCTTTGGTGTACTGCTCTGGCGCGCCCAGAGACTGCCCCACCACCACCCTGAAGACACCGATGAAAAGCTCTCCTATTTTCTGGCCGCCGACCTGCATGCCAACTCCCCCATGGTAGGTAAAAGCATTGAGGACAATGGCCTGCGCCGCCTGGAAGGGCTTTACCTGCTGGAAATCGAGCGGCATGGCCGCCTGATCAGCCCGGTAGGGCCGGATGAACTGCTGCAGCCCGACGACACCCTGGTGTTTACCGGTGAGACCAACAAGGTGCAAGCCCTGCAGCGCTTTCCCGGCCTGACGCTTTTCGGGCACCAGGCGGATGACCTACTGGCCACCAACCTGGTGGAAGTGGTGATTTCCCACGAATCAGAACTGCCCGGCAAAACCCTGCAGGATGTGGATTTCCGCAGCATGTTCAGCGCCGGCGTGGTGGGTATACGGCGGGGGCAAAAGCGCCTGGAAGGCCAACTCGGCAAGATTCCACTGCGGGTGGGTGATTGCTTACTTCTGGCGGTCAGTGCGGATTTTCGCCAGCACCGCAACCTGGACCGCAACTTCCACCTGCTCAGCGGCAGCTTCAAACGTCCCCAGCTTAACCGTCGTGAAAGCCTGCTGACGCTCAGTGGATTTATGGCCGTGATCGGGCTCGCCACGTTTAACCTGTTGCCACTCTTCCACGGCCTGATGCTGCTGCTTGCCGGGTTGCTGGTGGGCAAAGTACTCAGCGTGACCGAGCTGCGCCGCCGTTTCCCGTTTGAGCTGTGGCTGATTATCGGCTCGGCGCTGGCCATCGCCCAGGCGCTGGAATCCTCGGGCGCAGCCGCCCTGTTGACTGATGGCATGCAGGCCATGTTCAGTGGCTATGGGGTCTATGCGGCCTTTATTGGCTGCTACCTTCTCACTCTGCT
>NZ_VMQS01000085.1 GCF_007625055.1 Halomonas sp. | reverse complement strand
AGTCCATGGATGTGACTGCGGATAACGTCATTGACTTCGCGCGAACGCTTAACTCAGGTGTGGATGCTCTGGGAAAATGTATTCGTCTGGAGAGGCAGGCCTTTGGGCTGGATACTGACACCCCCCAAGAAGAAAGCCGCTTCCAGCACATGACCATGGAAGAGCTCGACGCTGAGATCAATACACTGATTGAGAAGCGGTCAGCTCCAGGCGGCTGAAACCTCGCATAAGGCTTTCTGACGGTTGCTACCTATTTGCTACCTAAAACTCAAAAAACCAAAAACGGCCACTTGCTGTATTAGCTAAGTGGCCGTTTTCATTGAATTCTTTGGTCGGAATAGCAGGATTCGAACCTACGACCTCTGCCTCCCGAAGGCAGCGCTCTACCAAGCTGAGCTATATTCCGGTGCGTTGCGGACTGTGCCGTTCAACGGAGGCAGATAATACGGGGCGGTGTGGCTTTTTTCAAGCCCTGTTTTATTGAAAACCGCTGGGGTTGCAACGCCTGTCAGGTATCCCGCTCTACGGCAAGGCGGGCAAGGTGTGCCATGGTATCGCGGAACGGAGTGGGCGGCAGGGCTTCCAGCTGCGCCAGGGCCTTGTCAGCCATTTCATCGGCGCGGGCGCGGGTATAGTCCAGGGCGCCCGTGGTATGCACAATCTCGAGCACTTCATCCAGCTGCTCCAGCCCGCCTTTGCGAATCACCTGACGAATCAGCTTGGCCTGTTCGGGGGTGCCACGTTCCATGGCGTTGATCAGTGGCAGCGTTGGCTTGCCTTCGGCCAGGTCATCGCCAACGTTCTTGCCCATGGCATCGGCACTCCCCTGATAGTCCAGAAGGTCATCCACCAGCTGAAAGGCCAGCCCCAGATAGCGGCCATAAAGCTTCAGGGCTTCTTCCTGTTCGGGGGTGGCGTTGGCAAGCACGGCGCCGCTGTGTGAGGCGGCTTCGAACAGCATGGCCGTCTTGCCCTGAATGGTCTCGAAGTAGTCGGCTTCGGAAATGCTCGGGTTGCCGATATTGGTCAGCTGCTGCACTTCGCCTTCGGCGATAGTGCAGGTGGCCGCAGACAGGATGGCCATGATGCGCATGGAGCCTACATCCACCATCATCTGGAAGGAACGGGAGTAGAGGAAGTCGCCTACCAGGACGCAGGGCGCATTGCCCCAGGCGTCGTTGGCGGTTTTCTTGCCGCGCCGCAGGTGTGACTCGTCGACTACGTCGTCGTGCAGCAGGGTGGAGGTGTGCATGAATTCAATCAGGGTGGCGAGCAGGACATGCTTGTCTTCCTGGTAGTCGAGTGAGCGCGCTGCAAGCAGAACCAACAGAGGGCGGAGACGCTTTCCGCCGCTTTCAATAATATATTCGCTGATAGCGGCTACCAGCGGGACTTTGGAGCTGAGCTGTTCGACAATGGTGCGGTTAACCGCGACGAAATCATCGGCCACCACTGCATGCAGCGGGGCAGGAGAGGAGCTGGCAGGCGAGGTTGGAGAAGCGTTCGCAGTCATTGATTCATTCATCGCGGTAGGTGAAAGTGGCGACAGCGCCAGATAGAGTTGATGTCATGCTATGGTCAGCCCTGTTGGCCGTCAAGCCGTGTCAGTCACGCGGCGCATTGACACTGGCCATAATAGTTGTGGTCCGCGGGTAAAGTCGCTATAATTCGCGACCCGCTCATCATGCTCCCTGTCAGATGGCTGCCGAAAGGGGCGCTACTCGCAGCAGGTCGATCAAGAGCCACGCCGATGAGCGCCGTGGCAATGGGCCGCGGCATCAATAAGCCGTCTCGGAGAAACACATGTACGCAGTCATTAAAAGCGGTGGTAAGCAGTACCGCGTAGAAGAAGGTCAGACACTGAAGCTCGAGAAGCTGGAAATTCCGACCGGCGAAACCATCGAGTTTGACGAAGTCCTGCTGGTGGCAGAGGGTGACGACGTTACCGTTGGCGCACCGCTGGTTGAAGGCGCTAAGGTATCCGCTGAGATTGTTGATCATGGCCGTGCCAAGAAAATCAACATTATCAAGTTCCGTCGTCGTAAGCACAGCATGAAGCGTCAGGGCCACCGTCAGTGGTTTACTGAAGTCAAAATTACCGGAATTTCTGCGTAAGCAGTCACTTTCCAGGTTATTTCCTTTGTAGGAGGTTTTTACCATGGCACATAAGAAGGCAGCGGGCTCCACGCGTAACGGCCGCGATTCCGAATCCAAACGCTTGGGTGTAAAGCTTTTCGGCGGTCAGGCCGTCGCACCCGGCAACATCATTGTTCGTCAGCGCGGCACCAAGTTCCATGCGGGCGCGGGTGTCGGCCTGGGTCGTGACCACACGCTGTTCGCACTTGACGAAGGCGTTGTGAAGTTCGAGACCAAAGGCCCGAAAAGCCGCAAGTTCGTCAGCGTCGTTTCTGCCTAAGCATTTTTGCCAGGCAAGACGCTGCACAGGAAAAGCCCCGCTACGGCGGGGCTTTTTTGTCTGCCGACGTCGTTGACGTTTGGCGCCCGCTGATGGCGGATGCGCAGGGCAGACATCTGGAGGCAACCGGCGGCGAAAGCGGCCAGGAGAATATTCCATGCAATTTGTCGATGAAGCGTCAATCATTGTTGAGGCCGGCAAAGGCGGTAACGGCTGTTTAAGCTTTCGCCGCGAAAAATATGTACCCAAGGGCGGCCCTGACGGGGGTGACGGTGGCCACGGTGGCAGCGTCTACCTGATAGGCGATGATGCGCTGAATACCCTGATTGATTTCCGCTTTCAGCGTTTCTACAAGGCTGAAAACGGCCAGGGCGGTATGGGTCGCCAGATGAGCGGCAAGGCAGGGGAAGATCTTCACGTCAAGGTGCCGGTCGGCACCACGGTGATTGATGAAGATACCCTGGAAGTGATTGCCGACGTGACCGATATCGGCCAGGTAGTGCTGGTGGCTGAGGGTGGTCGGCGTGGCTTGGGCAACATCCACTTCAAGTCCTCGACCAATCGGGCGCCCAGGCGCACAACGCCGGGCACCGAAGGCGATCGCCGCAACCTGCGCCTGGAAATGAAGGTGATGGCGGATGTGGGCCTGCTGGGCATGCCCAATGCGGGTAAATCGACGCTGATTCGTGCGGTGTCGGCGGCCAAGCCCAAGGTCGCCAACTACCCGTTCACCACCCTGGTGCCGAACCTGGGGGTGGTCAAGCTGGGTATGCATGAGCACTTTGTGATGGCGGATGTGCCGGGCCTGATCGAAGGCGCCTCTGATGGCGCGGGCCTGGGATTGCGCTTTCTCAAGCACCTGACCCGCACCCGCTTGTTGCTTCACGTTGTGGATGTCGCGCCCTTTGACGAATCCGACCCGATTGAAGCCGCACAGGCCATTGTGCATGAGTTGGGACAGTTTTCACCGGCCTTGGCGGAGCGCCCGCGCTGGCTGGTGCTGAACAAGTTTGACCTTCTGCCCGACGATGAGCGAGAAGCGCGCGCCCAGTCAATCCTGCAGGCCTTGAACTGGGAAGGCCCGGTGTTTCGTATCTCTGCCATCAGCGGCGAGGGTACCGACGCCCTGGTGCAGGCAGCGCACCGCTGGCTGACCGAGCAGCAGCGCCTGGAGCACGAAGACGAGGAAGCCCATGCCCGTGAGCAGGAAATGCGGCGGCGTATGGAAGAGGAGTCGGTGGCACGTACTGAAGCGCGGCTGGGCCGCAAACGCAAGCCCCGTGACGCGGATGACGATGACTTCGATGATGATGACTATGATGTGGATGTGGAATACGCACCCTGAACACCTCGCAGCACGGTGAGGAGCAGTGACGGTATGGAGAAAGACTGTGAGCGAGCATGAGCTGGGGCGGGAGAGCTTGAGTCGCGCGCGCCGTGTCGTGGTCAAGATCGGCAGCGCCCTGTTGACCAACGATGGGCGTGGCCTGGATATCGATCGTATCGGCGGCTGGGTCGACCAGGTGGCTGAATTGCATCAGCGCGGTATTGAAGTGGTGCTGGTGTCCTCGGGAGCCGTGGCGGCGGGCATGGTGCGCCTTGGCTGGCAGGCGCGCCCGAGTGCAGTGCATGAGTTGCAGGCCGCCGCCGCTGTGGGGCAGAACGGCCTGACCCAGTGCTATGAGCAGCATTTTGCCCGCCACGCTATTATCACCGCTCAGGTTCTGCTCACCCATGACGACCTTTCCAACCGTAAGCGCTACCTGAATGCGCTCTCGGCCTTGCGCACCCTGGTGGAAATGCGGGTGGTGCCGGTGATCAATGAAAATGACACCGTGGTGACCGATGAGATCCGCTTTGGCGACAACGATACGCTGGGGGCACTGGTCGCCAATCTGCTCGAAGCCGAAGCGCTGTTTCTGCTGACTGATCAGGAAGGCCTGTTTGATGCGGACCCTCGCCACCATGCAGACGCGCAACTGATTGCCGAGGGCCGGGCCGATGACCCGCGCCTGGTGGCCGTGGCAGGCACTGGCGGTTCGCTTGGCCGGGGCGGCATGAGTACCAAGGTGCGCGCGGCCCAGCTGGCTGCGCGTTCCGGTGCTGTCACCGTGATTGCCAGTGGTCGCCAGCCGGATGTCCTGACCCGCCTGATGGCCGGTGAAGCCCTGGGCACTCTGCTGCGCCCCGAGCAGGCGCCAATGGCCGCGCGCAAGCGCTGGCTGGCGGGGCAGCTGCAGGTGCGCGGCTCCCTGGTGCTGGATGCCGGTGCGGTCAAGGTGTTGCGGGATAAAGGCTCCAGCCTGCTGGCAGTCGGCGTGCGCGAGGTGCAAGGCAGCTTCAAGCGCGGCGATATGGTGCTCTGTGTGGATGAGCAGGGGACTCGGGTAGCCAAAGGGCTGGTCAACTATGGCGCGGACGAAGCGCGCCGGCTGGCGGGCAAGCCGAGCCACCAGATCGAAGCCATTCTGGGCTACGTCGAGGCCCATGAGCTGATTCACCGCGATAATCTGGTGGTTGTCTGATCCAACCGGTTGGAGGCTGGGTGGCTAAGGCGGCGCGGGGAGCGGGATATGCGTTGGCCACTGATCGGGCACAATAAAGATACGTGTTGTCTGACCATCGGCAGGGGTGACGCACATCAGTTGCTGCGGCCAGCGCTGTGCGCCTGCTTGTTCGTGGTCTGCGTCGAGGTGCGTCTGCCGTGTCACCTCGGCCAGAGGGTGCCATTGATCCAGCGGCGGTGGCGCCAGCCAGTGAGGTTTGGTCAACCAGGTGGCGAGGGTATCAGGCGCAAGGCTTGC
>NZ_VMQS01000037.1 GCF_007625055.1 Halomonas sp. | reverse complement strand
TGTATATTCCTTACGCCGGTCCGTCCCTGCTGGAAATGCCCCTGCTCAACAAGGGCAGTGCCTTCAGTCACGAAGAGCGCCTGTCGTTCAATCTGATTGGTCTGCTGCCGCAGAAAGTAGAGACCATTGATGAGCAACTGGCTCGCGCGTATCGCCAGTACCGGCAGTGCAACAGTGATCTGGAGCGGCATATTCACCTTCGTGCGATACAGGATGATAATGAAACCCTGTATTTCAGGTTGGTATCCGAGCATCTGGAGGAAATGCTGCCCATCATTTACACCCCCACCGTGGGTAAGGCGTGTCAGGAATTCTCGAATATCTATCGTAATCACCGCGGCTTGTTTATTGGCTATCCGGACCGTGAGCATATGGACGATATTCTGCGCAGCGCCACCAAGGATAACGTCAAGGTCATCGTGGTGACAGACGGCGAGCGGATTCTTGGCCTGGGGGATCAGGGCATTGGGGGGATGGGCATTCCTATCGGCAAGCTGGCACTGTATACCGCCTGTGGGGGGGTCAGCCCGGCCTATACGCTGCCGATCATGCTGGATGTAGGCACCAATAATCAGTCGTTGCTGGATAATCCCATGTATATGGGGTGGCGTCATCCGCGGGTCAGTCAGGAGGAATACGATGCCTTCATGGCAGAGTTTATCAGCGCCGTGAAACGTCGTTGGCCAAACGTACTGCTGCAGTTCGAGGATTTTGCCCAGGCAAATGCCGTCCCCTTGCTGGAGCGTTACAGGGACGAGCTGTGCTGCTTTAACGATGATGTCCAAGGAACGGCTTCTGTGGTGGTGGGCACCCTGATGGCGGCCTGTCAGGCACGTCAGGAAACCATTGCCAAGCAACGCGTGGTGTTTGTGGGCGGCGGCTCGGCTGGCTGCGGGATTGCTGAACAGGTAGTCGTCGCCATGATGGCGGAAGGCTTGAGTGAATCCGAGGCCCGCGGGCGTATCTACATGATTGACCGCGAAGGTTTGATGACCAATGACCAGGCGTGGCAGCGTGATTTCCAGCGCCGCCTGGCACATGATGCGGCCATGGTGGCGGAATGGACCGGTCAAGGGCTGGAAGAAACCGTGGCGCGCGTCAAACCGACGGTACTGATCGGTGTGTGCGGTCAGCAGGGCATCTTTACCGAACAGGTGGTGCGCACCATGCACGCCCACTGCGAAAATCCGGTCATCATGCCACTCTCCAACCCGACCTCTCAGGCCGAAGCGGTGCCGGAGGATGTCATCCGCTGGACGGACGGTCAGGCGCTGGTGGCAACCGGTAGCCCTTTTGCGCCCGTGGTTCACAATGGCCGCAGTTATCCGATTGCACAATGCAACAATGCTTACATTTTCCCGGGCATTGGCCTGGGGGTCGTGGCCGCCAAAGCCAGCCGCGTCACCGATGACATGCTGATGAGTGCCTCACGTGCGCTGGCCCGAGAAGCGCCCCTGGTGAAAGACGGTAAAGGGGCTTTGCTCCCTCCGTTGTCGCGAATCAGTGATATCAGCAAGTCCATTGCCTTTGAAGTGGCTGCTCAGGCCCAGCAGAATGGCGTTGCGTTGAAAACCGGGGGTACCGAGCTGCGTGCGGCGATTGAGCGCAGCTGCTGGCTGCCCGAATATCGCGCCTATCGGCGTCGTGCATACTGATTTTTGTTGTTGCTATATACAAAAAAGCCCCCACAGGTGTGGGGGCGAGGCGAGCATTGGTTGGTTTCCCTATCAGGCTGCGCCAATCATCTTGCGCAACACGTAATGAAGGATACCACCATGGCGGTAGTACGCCAGCTCATTTAGGGTATCAATACGACACTTGGCGTCAACGCTACGCTCTCCTTCAGCGTTTTTGATGATCACCTTGACACTGCCGCCCGGGCTAAGGTCGCTCAAGCCGGCAATGGAAATTTCTTCGTCGCCGGTCAGGCCGAGCGTTTTCCGGCTTTCACCTTCCGGGAACTGCAGCGGAACCACGCCCATGCCGATCAGGTTGGAACGGTGAATGCGCTCAAAGGATTCAGCGATGACCGCGCGAACGCCGAGCAGGCGTGTCCCCTTGGCTGCCCAGTCGCGAGAAGAGCCGGTGCCATATTCCTTGCCAGCAATCACCACCAGCGGCGTGCCGGCATCCTGATACTTCATGGCGGCATCATAAATGGCCATCTGTTCGCCACTGGGGACGTGGCGTGTTTCACCACCCACGACGCCATCCAGCATCTCATTTTGGATCCGCACGTTGGCAAAGGTGCCGCGCATCATGACTTCATGATTCCCGCGCCGTGAACCGTAGGAGTTGAAGTCTACCGGCTCGACGCCATTTTCCTGCAGGTAGCGTCCTGCGGGACTATCCGGTTTGATAGCACCAGCAGGTGATATATGGTCTGTGGTCACAGAATCCCCCAGAACGGCCAGGACGCGAGCGTCCTTGACGTTCTCAATGGCATCTGGTTCGCGGCCCATACCCTCAAAGAAAGGCGGGTGCTGGATATAGGTGGAAGCGGGCCACTGGTAAACCTTGCTCTCCGAGACCTTGATAGCCTTCCAGGTGTCATCGCCTTCAAAGACTGCGCCGTACTCCTTGCGGAACATGGCCGTATTGACTTTCTCGACGGCAGCCGCAATTTCGGCCTGGCTCGGCCAGATATCCTTCAGGTATACCGGGTTGCCCTGCTTATCGTTGCCGAGTGGGTCATGGGTCAGGTCACACTGGACGTTACCCGCCAGCGCATACGCCACTACCAGGGGCGGTGATGCCAGCCAGTTGGTCTTGACCAGCGGATGTACCCGACCTTCGAAGTTACGGTTACCTGACAGCACCGAGGCAACGGTCAGATCGCCATCAGAGACGGCCTTTTCAATTTCCTCTGGCAGTGGGCCGGAGTTACCGATACAGGTGGTGCAGCCATAGCCGACCAGATTAAAGCCGAGGGCATTGAGATCATCGCTGAGGTTGGCCGCTTCCAGGTAGTCGGTCACCACCTTGGAGCCAGGCGCCAATGACGTTTTTACCCAGGGCTGGGTGACCAGGCCCTTCTCGAGCGCCTTGCGCGCCAGAAGCCCCGCCGCCATCATCACGCTGGGGTTGGAGGTGTTGGTGCAAGAGGTGATGGCCGCAATCACCACAGCGCCTGGGTCAAGTTTGAAATCCTGACCCTTGAAGGAAACGGCCTGGCTGTCCGAGTGTTCGTAGCTGCGGTCAACTCCGACGGCTGTCTGGCCACCTTCTGAGGCCAGCTTGCCAACTGTCTGCGGCTCTTCTGCCTTGCCGTCATCTTCCATTACCTTGGCAAAGGCTGCCGGCATGTTTTTCAGTTCGACCCTGTCCTGTGGGCGTTTAGGCCCGGCCAGGCTGGCTTCAACCTCGTTCATGTCCAGATGCAGGGTGTCGGTGAAAATGGGCTCGTCACCGGGCTCGCGCCAAAGGCCCTGAGCCTTGCTGTAGGCTTCCACCAGCGCCACCTGGGCGTCTTCGCGGCCGGTCAGGCGCAGGTAGTTGAGCGTTTCGTCATCCACCGGGAAAAAACCACAGGTAGCGCCATATTCGGGTGCCATGTTGGCAATGGTCGCACGGTCAGCCAGCGGAAGGTCCTTGAGGCCGTCACCGTAGAACTCCACAAACTTGCCGACCACGCCTTTTTTACGCAGCATCTCGGTGACTGTGAGTACCAGGTCAGTGGCGGTGATGCCTTCGCGGAGCTTGCCGGTCAGTTTGAAGCCAATCACTTCGGGAATCAGCATCGATACCGGCTGGCCGAGCATGGCTGCTTCAGCTTCAATACCGCCAACCCCCCAGCCCAGCACACCCAGGCCATTGATCATGGTGGTGTGTGAGTCTGTGCCGACAAGGGTATCGGGGTAGGCCAGGGTGGCGCCGTCGACGTCCTTGGTCCAGACAGTCTTGCCCAGGTATTCCAGGTTGACCTGGTGGCAGATACCTGTACCGGGGGGAACGACGCTGAAATTATCGAAAGCCTTCTGGCCCCAGCGCAGAAATTCGTAACGTTCGCGGTTACGTTGCATCTCGATATCAACGTTGTCCTGGAAGGCGGTAGGATTACCGAACTTGTCGACCATGACCGAGTGGTCAATGACCAGGTCAACCGGCGATAGCGGATTGATACAGGCCGGGTCCTCGCCCAGTTTCTCGACGGCTGCTCGCATGGAGGCAAGGTCAACCACGCCAGGCACGCCGGTAAAATCCTGCATCAATACACGGGCCGGGCGGTAACCGATTTCACGGCTGGATTTACCTTCCTGCTGCCAGTCCACCAGGGCTTGCATATCTTCCGAGGAAACGCTTTCATCGTCTGCGTTACGTAGCTGGTTTTCGAGGAGAATCTTGAGGGTCTTGGGCAAGCGGTCGATGTTACCTAGTGCATCAGCGGCAAGGGGGAGGCTATGGTAATGATACGTATGGGAATCAACGTCAAGCGCTTGTAGCGTTTCGGGAATCTTGCTCATTATGGGCTCCTTCTCATTCAACGGTTCGGCTCTGGACTGTTTTGCAGTGCGGCGATCTGTGCCTTTCGTCGGTACCTCAAACAGGGTTGTATAATAGATTGGGCTGGCTATAAGTGAGGTAGCATAGCGTTATTACGTCATCCTTGTCCTTATCCTTATATTAATAGCATAGATACAAGTGGGTTGTGAGGATGTCTCTTGGCGCTTTCAAGAGTACGTCCGGTTATTTCAGGAGATTTTGCCTCGCAGCCGTTGGCGTTCAGTTGTGTCTCAGGCAGACTGCCCGTCTCGTTCCTAGCATGATCACTGTTGAAACTAAAAGGTAACTGTATGCAAACGCGTCATGAACGCTTGATTATTCTTGGCTCCGGCCCGGCAGGGTACACAGCCGCCGTTTATGCGGCGCGTGCTAACCTCAAGCCACTGTTGATTACCGGGATGCAGGCGGGAGGGCAGCTGACGACGACCACGGATGTTGATAACTGGCCGGGTGATGCTGAAGGTGTGCAGGGGCCTGAACTGATGGAACGCATGAAACAGCACGCCGAGCGCTTTAATACCGAGGTGTTGTTTGACCATATTCATGAGGTCACGTTAGGCGAAAAGCCGTTCACGCTCAAGGGCGACAATGGTGTATACACCTGTGATGCCCTGATTATTGCCACTGGGGCGAGTGCGCGTTATCTGGGTCTGGAATCGGAGCAGAAATTCATGGGGCAGGGGGTTTCCGCCTGTGCCACCTGTGATGGGTTCTTTTATCGTAACCAGGAAGTCGTCGTTGTCGGCGGGGGAAACACAGCGGTAGAAGAAGCCCTGTATCTTGCCAATATTGCCTCCAAGGTCACTCTGGTTCACCGCCGTGATAGCCTGCGGGCCGAAAAGATCCTGCAGGACAAGCTGTTCGAGAAGGTAGCGTCAGGCAACATGGCGGTAGAGTGGTTCTATGAAGTTGACGAAGTGTTAGGCGACAACACGGGTGTCACCGGCGTGCGCGTTAAATCCACCCAGGATGGCTCAACCAAGGAAATTCATGCGCCTGGCCTGTTTGTTGCCATCGGTCATAGCCCGAATACCGGCATTTTTGAAGGTCAGCTGGCCATGAATGGCGGCTACATCAAGGTTAATTCAGGCCTTGACGGCAATGCCACGGCGACCAGCGTGCCGGGTGTGTTCGCCAGTGGCGATGTCATGGACCATGTCTACCGTCAGGCGATTACCTCGGCAGGTACTGGCTGCATGGCGGCGCTGGATGCTGAACGCTATCTTGATGGCCTGGGTTGAGGGTGACAGACATGGACGTTTAAAGGCAGTCATGCGCCTGGTCATCCAGGCGCAGCCTGCCGTATTGGCTAAGTACCAGGGTGCTGCCGGTCTCGGCCCCGGTGGGACAGATGTGAAAGCGGCCGTTATATCCCTTGCTGAACCCCAGAGGGTTAAACTTGACCGCTTTGCGATGTGCTTCCCGGGTATAGCGGATTCTGGTTGAGGGTAGGGCGGGCACGATTCGCACGATGTCGTCCTGTTCAACACTACGATGTTGATCGCCCATTATTACCAGTATGTCACCATGCCAGCCGTTCAGGCAGACATTGCGGGACTGATTGGTCGCACAGACGCTGACGCTGGTTTGCTCACTGATGGCCAGTTGGCGGGCAAAGGCTAGCGTGCTGTAGAGATGGTTAATTGCTGCCGTGCGTGCATTACGTTCACTGAAGGCAGAAAAACCGGGCAAGCTGAGCAGCGTCAACACACTGACCAGGGCAGCGACCACCAGCACTTCCAGCAGAGTGAACCCTTGTGAAACGGGCTGCATACTCGAATCCTCGGCAGACAGCGCCTGCACCTCCGATAATCCTTTACTTCAGACTAGAGATCGGGGGGCGTTGCGCTGTCAGCCGATGCCGGCATCTTTGTAAGATATTTCTTAATTAAGTGAAATTGTAATAACCAGGCGCGTCACCAGCGATCAGTGTTTGTCATCGTGCGAGGTGTCATCGGGTGGCGTTGAGGTATTCAGGTCACGTTGCTCTTGCAGGAAGCGGTCACGGTGCGCCCCTGAACAGAACCAATGCTGCTGATCGCGAAGTGCTTCGTCTTCCGGCACGTGCACGTCACACCATTTACAGCGCACCATCTGGCCGCCATCACTGCGATCAGGCTGATGATCCAGCGTTTCCTGGTCAAGTTTCCATTGTCGGTACATGCCGTAAAGTTTCAGGCCGGCAAAAAACAGCACGGCAAAAATAATCAAGCGAATGATCAAGAGATTCATCCTGTGTGGCTCCTCAATGTTGGCGCTACCTTTGCCACACGGTGGTGCTTGCGTGACAATAGGCACAACAAGCGCCCCTGTGATTTAACGATTCTCAAGAGATTTAAACGCCCATGCAAGACTTAACGCTGGTCATGGCCCAACTTGACCCCCTGGTAGGCGATATTCCCGGTAATGCGGCGCGTGCAATTGAAGCTGTGCGCGAGGCGCGTATAGAACATGGCGCGGATATCGTGGTCTTTCCCGAGCTGTTTTTGTCCGGTTATCCACCGGAGGATCTGTTATTACGGCCTTCAATGGAGACACGTCTGCGCGAGGCTCGGGCATTGATGGCTGAAAAAGTGTCGCGCGACGTTCTGGTGATTATCGGTTATCCCGGCGTCCGCGAAGGGGCTCGCTATAATCTGGCAGGCCTACTGTATAACGGTCAATGGGAAGCTGAATATGCCAAGCAGGCGCTGCCCAATTATCAGGTCTTTGATGAGCAACGCTACTTTGCCCCGGGTCATGAAGCCCTGGTATACGAGCATAAGGGCGCCAGGCTTGGGCTCCTGATTTGTGAAGACCTGTGGGAAGGCACGCCGGTGAAAGCAGCTTGTGCGGCCGGGGCTGAAGTGCTGATCACGCTGAACGCTTCACCTTATCATCAGGACAAGCCAGACGAACGTCTGCGTTTGCTGGAGCAGCGAGCGGTCGAGGCGCAGCGTCCGATTGTCTACGTCAATACCGTTGGTGGCCAGGATGAGCTGGTCTTTGACGGTGGTTCGGGCTGTGTGGATGCCAGCGGCCAGCTCAGGGTGCTGGCGCCTTATTGGCAGGCCGGTCTGATGCCCGTGCAATTCCTTCAGCAAAGCGCTGATCAATGGGTGCCGCAACCCGGGGAGAGAGAAGAGAGTTCGACAGCAGAAGAGAGCCTCTACTGTGCGCTGGTCACCGGGGTGCGTGACTATGTCAACAAGAGCGGCTTCAAGGGGGTGGTGATAGGGTTGTCAGGTGGCATTGATTCCGCCCTGACGCTGGCGATTGCCGTGGATGCCCTTGGCCCGCAGCGGGTACAGGCGGTGATGATGCCCTATCACTACACGGCGGATATCTCTCGTCAGGATGCTGCCGAACAGGCCGAGTTACTCGGTGTCCATTATGAGATCATGCCGATCGAACCTATGGTGGAGGCCTTTATGGGCACCCTGGCCGAAAGCTTCGCGGGTACTGACCAGGACACCACCGAGGAAAACCTGCAGTCCCGCTGCCGGGGTGTGCTCTTGATGGCGATTTCCAACAAGAAAGGGCTGATGGTGCTGACCACCGGCAACAAGAGTGAAATGGCCGTCGGTTACGCCACCCTCTACGGCGACATGGTGGGCGGATATAACGCGCTCAAGGATGTCTATAAAACCTGGGTCTACCGCCTGGCGCGCTGGCGTAACCAGGAATCGCTGGCCGTGCCCGAACGGGTGATCGAACGCCCACCCAGCGCGGAGTTGGCCCCGGATCAGCAGGACAGCGACTCCTTGCCGGATTACGACACCCTGGATGCCATTCTGATGCGCTATATCGAAGGGGATATGAGTGCCGAAGCGATTATCGACGCCGGCTTTGCACGCGAGGCTGTCTACCAGGTCGTCAAACTGGTAGACCGCTGCGAGTACAAGCGTCGCCAGGCACCGGTTGGCGTGCGGGTAACGCCCAGAGGCTTCGGGCGCGACCGTCGCTACCCCATCGTCAACGGCTGGCAGCCGGGGGAATAAGCCATACAGTTAGTGACAACCAAAAAGCGCCCTCACCGAAGGGCGCTTTTGTTTCTATTGACGTGACTCAGTTATTGCCGACATCAAAGATGCTTGGGGGAAAAGCGATTGCCGTCAAGCTGGGCATGGTCAGGGTTGTTGTTACGCAATACCTCCAGCACTTCCTCAACGCGGTCATCCATTCCCAGACCCATGTATCCCTCAATCATGGCGGCCAGAGCGTCTTCAGAGGCATTGGAGGACGGATAATTCTCCACTACCCAGCGGCCACGCTCAACCGCAGCCACATAGGCCCCACGGCGCAGGTAGTAATCGGCGACATGCAGTTCGTGGCGGGCAAGCAGTTCACGGAGGTAGAGAATGCGCTGCTGGGCATCGGCGGCGTATTCGCTATTCGGGTAGCGCTGGATCAGCTCGCGGAAATCGTTGTAGGCATCGCGGGTGGCGCCCACATCGCGTTTGGAGATATCAATCAGGCGCAGGCGTTCCAGGCTGAAACGGCCGGCCTGCCAGGCCGACAGCCCGCGAATGTAATAGGCGTAATCGACGTCGGGGTGATCCGGGTGCAGGCGGATAAAGCGGCTGGCGGCCGCGCGGGCTTCTTCCCAGTTGCTATTTTCGTAATAGGCGTAGATAAGCTCGATCTGAGCCTGCTCGGCATGGACACCAAACGGGAAGCGGGTGTCCAGCGCTTCCAGGCGCTCAATCGCGGTAGGCAATATATTACGGTCCAGTGCATCCCGAGCGCTTTCATACAGCTCACGTTCCGCGAGCGCATCATATTGACCTTCTTCTTCTGCAGTATCATTGCTGGCACAGCCTGCCAGAAAGGCCAGGCTGAGCGCGAGCGCTGCGAATCGGGTAGCGGCAGAAAAAACGCGCATGGTTATCCTCGTGACAATCAGGCCGTTGACGCCAAAAAGCGCAAGCGGCCATGGTAGAATAGATTTTCGTTGCCCCACTATAAATCACCTTGGCAAAAAACGCAGGCGTAAAGCGCAATGCGCAGCAGGTGACAAGAAAGGAACCGTTATGTCCCGCACTGTTGAAGCCTCCTTGCCGGTGCCAGCCTCGCTTGCTGGCAGCCGTTTAGACCAAGCGGCCGCTGAGCTGTTCAGTGATTATTCACGCGAGCGTCTGAAAGCATGGATCAATGCGGGAGATCTCACCGTTGATGGCCATAAGGTAAAGCCTAAAACCCGTCTGCATGGTGAAGAAGTGTTAAGTCTGAGCGCTGTGCTTGAGGAAGAAGGTCGCTTTGAGGCGCAGGATATTCCACTGGACATTGTGTTCGAAGATGACGATGTCCTGGTGCTTAACAAGCCTGCCGGTAGGGTCGTTCATCCGGCAGCAGGCAATCCTGACGGCACCCTGCTGAATGCGCTGCTGCATCATGAACCGTCGCTTGGGCAGGTGCCGCGTGCCGGAATCGTGCATCGCCTGGATAAGGATACTACCGGCCTGATGATGGTGGCCAAGAACCTGCCGGCCCAGGCCCATCTTGTCGAGCAGCTGCAAGCGCGCTCGGTATCGCGCCAATATGATGCGGTGGTGATTGGCACGCCGGTTTCCGGCGCTACTGTGGATGCCCCTATTGGGCGTCACCCCAAGGACCGCAAGCGTCAGGCGGTGACGGCTTCCGGCAAGCCAGCGGTGACCCATTATCGTGTGGTTGAGCGTTTTCGTGCCCACACCCATGTGCGCTGCCAGCTGGAAACCGGGCGCACCCATCAGATTCGTGTGCACATGGCCCATGCCCGCTACCCTCTGATCGGTGACCCGCTCTATGGCGGTCGCCCCAAGCTGCCCCCGGGGGCCGCCGAGGCACTCAAAGATATTCTGCGTGAGTTTCCCCGCCAGGCGCTGCATGCGCGCAAACTGAGCTTTATTCACCCGCGTTCGGGTGACGCCATGAGCTTTCGCGCAGCGTTGCCGGATGATTTACTGATGCTGCTGGACTACCTGCGTGAAGATCACGCCACCATGCGTTAAGGAGCCTGCATGAGCGATGCCATTGACCTGCGCCCTTCCCTGATCATGCCGGACTGGCCGGCGCCTGCCAACGTGGGCGCCTTCGTGACGACCCGTGAGACAGGGCCAAGTCAGGGAGACTTCACGGCGTTCAATCCTGCCGACCACGTCGGAGACAACCCGGATCATGTGGCGCTTTGTCGTCGATTGCTACGCAAGGAAATCGGCGATGACCGCCCCTTGCTGTGGCTCGACCAGACCCATGGCGCCTGGGTGCAGCAGGATTTTCAGGCGTCACCGCCAAACGCGGATGCGGCCCTGGCGACCACGCAGGATTATGCCTGTGTGGTGCTGACCGCTGACTGCCTGCCGGTGATGTTCTGCGACCGCGCGGGAACCCGTGTCGCTATCGCCCATGCCGGGTGGCGAGGCCTGGCCGGCGGTGTGTTGGAAGCCACAGTGGCGGCGATGAATACGCCTGCCGATGAGCTTCTGGTCTGGTTGGGGCCAGCCATTTCCACGGCTCAGTTTGAAGTGGGGCCTGAGGTCTATGATGCCTTTGTGGCTGTCCAGCCTGAGGCGGAGGAAGCCTTTGATCATAGCCCCTACCGCATGGGTCACCGCATGGCAGATCTTTATAAACTGGCACGACTGCGACTGGAGGCGCTCGGGGTGAGTAACTTTAGTGGCGGGCACTTCTGCACGGCCTGTGAGTCACGTTTTTACTCCCATCGTCGCGATGAAGGACGCACCGGCCGCATGGCCAGTGTGATCTGGCTGCGTTAACAAATATTGCCAGGGCGACTTGAAAATACTCCCGCCAAGCACCATTTCCTCTCTCAAGTCAAGACAAAAGGGTCAAGCGATGCGTCCTAAGGCATCGCCATCCCGGGAGGAATATGATGCGATTCGATAAATTTACCGCCAAGTTACAAAATGCCATTGCTGATGCTCAATCACTGGCCGTGGGCCGTGGGCATAATCAGCTGGAACCCGCCCACCTGCTGTTCACTCTGTTGGACAATCGCGACACCGGCCTGAAAGCGCTGGTACAGAAAGCGGGTGGCGATGCTGCCCGTTTGCGGGACGGCCTCACTCATCAGCTGGATGACCTGCCCAAGGTCAGCCAGTTCGATGGCGAAGTGCAACCATCGCGTGAGCTGATCAAGCTGTTCAACCTCACTGACCGCGAAGCCCAGCAGCGGGGCGATCAGTTCATTGCCTCTGAGCTGGTGCTGTTGGCAGCCCTGGAGATGAACCAGGCGCTGGCCAAGCTGCTGAAAGACGCAGGGCTGACGCGTAAGAGCCTGACAACTGCCATCGACCAACTACGCGGTGGTGATTCGGTTGACGACCCTAATGCTGAAGACCAGCGCGAGGCTTTGAACAAATACACGCTGGATCTGACCCAGCATGCACTGGACGGCAAACTGGACCCAGTGATTGGCCGCGATGATGAAATACGTCGCACTGTGCAGGTATTGCAACGCCGCACCAAGAATAACCCGGTGCTGATTGGTGAGCCAGGTGTGGGTAAGACGGCCATTGTTGAGGGGCTGGCCCAGCGTATTGTCAACGGCGAAGTGCCGGAAGGGCTCAAGGACAAACGCGTGCTATCCCTGGATATGGGCTCGCTGCTGGCCGGTGCCAAGTTTCGCGGTGAATTTGAGGAGCGTTTGAAGGCGGTACTCAAGGAGCTTTCCCAGGAAGAAGGGCGGGTCATCCTGTTTATTGATGAGCTGCATACCATGGTGGGCGCTGGTAAGGCTGAAGGCGCCATGGATGCGGGCAATATGCTTAAACCTGCGCTGGCGCGGGGCGAGTTGCACTGCGTGGGCGCGACGACGCTGGACGAATACCGCCAATACATTGAAAAAGACGCGGCCCTTGAGCGCCGCTTCCAGAAGGTGATGGTCGACGAACCCAGTGAAGAAGATACGGTGGCAATTCTGCGCGGCCTCAAGGAACGCTATGAGGTTCACCACGGAGTGGATATCACTGATTCGGCAATCATTGCCGCTGCCAAACTGTCGACACGTTACATTACGGATCGCCAGCTGCCGGACAAGGCCATTGACCTGATTGATGAAGCGGCCTCGCGGATTCGTATGGAGCTGGATTCCAAGCCGGAAGAAATGGATCGCCTTGATCGCCGTCTGATCCAGCTCAAGATGGAGCGTGAGGCACTCAAGAAAGAAACTGACGATGCCTCGAAAAAACGTCTTGAGGCTCTGGATCAGCATATTCATGAGCTGGAACGGGAATACGCCGATCTGGATGAAATCTGGAAAGCAGAAAAAGCCAGTATTCAGGGGGCCGCCCAGTTCAAGGCCGAGCTGGAACAGGCGCGTATTGACCTTGAACAGGCACGACGTCAGGGCGATCTGGGCCGGATGTCGGAAATCCAGTACGGCAAGATTCCCGAGCTGGAGAAAAAGATTGCCGAAAGCAATGAGGGGGAAGCGACGGATACGGCCAGCCATCAGCTGCTGCGCTCCAATGTGACCGAGGAAGAGATTGCCGAAGTGGTCTCGCGCTGGACAGGTATTCCGGTCAACAAGATGCTTGAAGGTGAGCGCGATAAACTGCTGCGCATGGAAGAGGCCTTGCATGAGCGCGTCATCGGTCAGGATGAAGCCGTCGAGGCAGTCGCCAACGCGGTGCGCCGTTCCCGGGCAGGGCTGTCTGATCCGAACCGGCCCAACGGTTCCTTCCTGTTCCTTGGCCCGACCGGTGTGGGTAAGACGGAGCTTTGCAAGTCCTTGGCCAACTTCCTGTTTGATACCGAAGAAGCCATGGTACGTATCGATATGTCCGAGTTCATGGAGAAACACTCCGTGGCTCGCCTGATCGGTGCCCCGCCGGGCTACGTCGGCTATGAAGAAGGCGGTTACCTGACCGAAGCGGTGCGCCGCAAGCCGTATTCAGTCCTGTTGCTCGATGAAGTCGAGAAAGCTCACCCGGATGTGTTCAACATCCTGTTGCAGGTGCTGGAAGATGGTCGTCTGACCGATGGGCAGGGGCGGACAGTGGATTTCCGCAATACGGTGATCGTCATGACTTCGAATATGGGCTCGGACATCATTCAGCGCATGGGCGGTGATGTGAGTGCCGACAAGGACAGTGACTATGAGGCAATGAAAAACGCTGTCATGGAGGTGGTGGGCAACCATTTCCGGCCTGAATTGATCAACCGTATCGATGAGGTCGTGGTCTTCCATGCCCTGGGTCAAGCGCAGATTCAGGCCATCGCCGGCATCCAGCTTGAGCGTCTGCAGGATCGTCTGGCCGAGCACGACCTGCGTCTGGAACTCAGCGATGAAGCCCTGGCACAGCTTGCCGTGGTGGGCTTTGATCCGGTATTCGGGGCGCGGCCGCTCAAGCGCGCGATCCAGAGCCGGATCGAGAATCCGCTGGCGCAGTCACTGCTGGCTGGCAAGTTTGCACCGGGCAGTGTGATTCGCGTTAGTGCTGAAGAGGGTGAACTGGCGTTCAGCACCGAGTAACACAGCGTTCCTTTGCCGAGCTATGCCTGAACGTGAATGATAATAACCCCGCCTGACCATGGTCAGGCGGGGTTTTTTGTGGGGGTGTCATGCATGCATAGCGGTTCTTTGGTTGCAGAGTCAGTAAAGAGTCGGGTTTACAGGTTGACAGTCAGGATGTGCTGATAGAATCTTATGGGTTCCTGATTTGCGGACGCGGCATCAACGGGCAACCCCCAATCCCCGCGTGAAGGGTAGGCTTTAGCCTTTACCCGCCGAAGGACTTCCGGGTTTGAGCTAACCGCTCAACCTGGCCAATGCCCCGACGCAGCGACCTGCTGCGATGAGAGTGCAGACCCTAACCGGGTCTTATTGCCAGGGTTTGGCATCAGGTGCCGGCGTAACCGGCAGCGGCATATCGCCGCACTCGACACGGCAGGCATGGGCCTGTTGATGGCACTCGAGACCTCTAGGGGAGATACACAGTGGAATTGCTTTCCGGCGCAGACATGATCGCCCGTTCCTTGCAGGATGAGGGCGTTGAATATATCTATGGTTATCCCGGGGGCGCAGCGTTGCATATTTATGATGCGCTGTTCCGTCAGGACAAAGTCAAACATATCCTGGTACGCCATGAGCAGGCGGCAACCCATGCCGCTGACGGTTATGCGCGCGCAGCAGGAAAACCCGGCGTAGTGCTGGTGACGTCAGGCCCGGGTGCTACCAATGCGGTGACCGGTATCGCGACCGCCTACATGGATTCGATTCCCATGGTGGTGCTTTGCGGACAGGTCATGAGCCACCTGATTGGTGATGATGCTTTTCAGGAAACTGACATCATCGGTGTGACGCGCCCGATCGTGAAGCATAGCTTTGCGATCAGGCACCCTTCGGAAATTCCCGAAGTCATTAAAAAGGCCTTCCATCTGGCAGCCACGGGTCGCCCGGGGCCGGTCGTGATTGATATTCCCAAGGATATGACCGCGCCCACCGAGCGTTATGAGTACGTCTACCCGAAAAAGGTCAAGATGCGCTCCTACAATCCGATGACCCGCGGTCATACCGGCCAGATCAAGAAAGCCGTGGACATGATCCTCAAGGCCAAGCGTCCGGTTTTTTACACCGGCGGTGGCGTGGTCACAGGCAAGGCCAGCGAAGGCTTGACCAGTCTGGTCAAACAGTTGGGCTATCCGATTACCACCACCCTGATGGGCATTGGTGCCTTCCCGCAGGGCGACGATCAGTGCCTGGGCTGGTTGGGTATGCATGGCTCCTATGAATCCAATATGGCCATGCATCACGCCGACCTGATTGTGGCGATCGGGGCGCGCTTTGATGACCGTGTGACCAACAACACGTCGAAGTTCTGCCCGACGGCCAAGATCATCCATGTCGATGTGGACCCCAGTTCGGTGTCCAAGACGGTGCGTGCGGATGTGCCTATTGTTGGCCCGGCCTCAAGCGTCATCAACGAGATGATCAGCCTGGTCCAGGGTAAGGAAATTGCCAATCCGGAAGCGGTTAGCGCCTGGTGGCAGCAGATCAATGATTGGCGTGCCGAGCGAGAAGGCAAGCTTTATGAGCCTTCCAAACCGGGTGAAGTGCTCAAGCCGCAGGAAGTCGTTGAAGCGCTGTGCCGTGTGACCCGTGGTGAAGCCTTTGTGACCACGGATGTCGGCCAGCACCAGATGTTTGCTGCCCAGTACTACAAGTTCGAGAAGCCCAACCGCCTGATTACCTCGGGTGGTCTGGGTACCATGGGCTTTGGTTTCCCGGCGGCCATGGGTATCAAGCAGAGCTACCCGGACGATGATGTGGTATGCGTGACCGGGGAAGGTAGCTTCCAGATGATGATGCAGGAGCTGTCGACCTGTAAGCAGTACGGCATCGGGGTGAAGATTGTTAACATCAACAATGCTTCCTTGGGAATGGTGCGCCAGTGGCAGGATCTGAACTACAAGTCCCGTCACGCCAATTCCTATATGGAATCATTGCCTGATTTCCACCTGCTGATTGAGGCCTATGGCTTTACCGCCATTACCGTCAGAACTCTGGACGAGTTGGATGAAGCGCTGGAACGTACCTTCGCCGACAAACACGAACTGGTGTTCCTGGATGTCATGGTTGACCCCCATGAGCACGTCTATCCAATGCAGGTTCCGCTGGGTTCCATGCGTGACATGTTACTGTCTAAAACGGAGCGTACCTGATGCGTCATATCATCTCGATTCTGATGGAGAACGAACCGGGTGCTCTGTCGCGTGTGGTCGGCCTGTTCTCTCAGCGTAACTTCAACATTGAAACGCTGAATGTTGCCCCGACGGAAGACCCTTCGCTGTCGCGCCTGACGGTCACAACAGTGGGTGATGACCGGGTGATCGAGCAGATCACCAAGCATCTCAATAAGTTGATTGATGTGGTGAAGCTGGTTGACCTGACTGAAGGTAACCACATCGAGCGAGAGCTGATGCTGGTCAAGGTCAAGGCTATCGGCGCTGCCCGCGATGAGGTCAAACGTACGGCAGACATCTTTCGTGCCCAGGTGGTGGATGTCACCCCTAATCTTTACACGGTTCAGATTACCGGTGATGCCGTCAAGCTGGATGCGTTTCTGCAGGCCATGGCGCCGGTCGGTATTCTGGAGGTGGCGCGTACCGGTGTGTCCGGAATTGCCCGCGGAGACAAGGTGCTGTCGCTTTAAACCAGCGTTATCGATAGCTGGGCCTGACCACGTCAGGCCCTTACATTAAAACGCCCGCCCGTTCTGAACGGTGCGGGCGTTTTTTTCTCATGCGGGGCGTCAGGGAAAGCCCTTCAGTGGGGCGGGTGCTGGCTGGCGTTAAGCATTTCCCGGGCATGAGCCAGGGTCTGTTCAGACAGGTTGACGCCTCCCAGCATGCGGGCCAGTTCGCTGATGCGGCCACTTTCATCCAGCAGGGCCATATTGGTCAGGGTGGTATTGCGTTTGGCGCGCTTTTCAATATGCAGATGCTGGTGCGCCTGGGCGGCTACCTGGGGCAGGTGGGTCACCGTCATCACCTGGCCGTTTGTACCCAGTTTGCGCAGCAACTGACCGACAATTTCTGCGGTAGCGCCGGAAACACCGACATCCACTTCATCAAATATCAGGCTGGGAATGGTGGAATGGCTGGCCGCCACCACCTGGATCGCCAAGCTCACCCGGGACAGCTCACCCCCAGAGGCTACCTTGGCCAAGGGGCGTGCCGGCTGGCCAGGGTTGGCGCTGATCAGGAACTGTACCCGATCCAGCCCTTCAGGCGCAGGTGTTTCTCGCGCCTGCAGGGCCACCTCAAAGTGGGCTTTGTCCATGGCCAGAAAAGCGAGTTGCTGTTGAACTTCCTTGCCCAGCTTGAATGCGGCTTTCTTGCGCGCCTCGCTGAGCGCTCTGGCCTGCTGGCGATAGCGTTCGCGAAGTTCGTCGGCTTTTGCTCCCAGCGCATCCAGATCATTGTCGCTGGTATCCAGCTGATCAAGTGTCGCCATCAGCTGTTGGTGAAAGGCATAGAGTTCTTCCGGGGTAATGTGATGCTTACGCGCCAGGCGGTGAATATCACCCAGTCGATCCTCCACATAGGACAGCCTGGCGGGGTCAAGTTCGGTGTGGCCGGCCAGGCGTGAAAGTTCGCTGGTAGCTTCCTCGATCTGGATCTGTGCGTCGCCAAGCAGGTTGAGTGTATTGGCCAGCGCGCCTTTGTCGCTGCCGGGCAGCGCACTCAAACGCTGATGCGCCTGATGTAACAGGTTTAGGGCACCACCTTCGTCACTGGCACAGCATTCGGTGGCAAACTCGGTTTCACGCAGGATTTCATCGGCATGAGCCAGTTGCAGCTGCTCTTCCTCCAGTTGAGGAAGCTCGTCCTCTTCCAGGCCCAGTTGGTCAAGCTCTTCTACCTGGTAGCGCAGCAGTTGGCGCTTGGCTTCAATCTCGCTGCCCGCTTCACTGAGTTCTTTGAGACGTCGCCGAGTACGCTGCCAGGCACGGAAGGTCTCGGTCAGGACGCTAACATCAGCGTTGAGGCCTGCGTAATCATCCAGCAGTGCCAAGTGGGTTTCTTCCCGCATCAATGCCTGATGAGCATGCTGGCCGTGAATCTGAATCAGGTGCTCACCCAGCGACTTGAGGTCGGTGATGGTGGCTGGCTGGCCGTTAATCCATGCCTTGGAGCGCCCGTTGGCGGTAATTACGCGCCGCAGCAAGCACTCGTCGTCGCTTAGCTCGCGGTCGGCAAGCCAGGCTTGTGCAGCAGGCAGATGATGTATGTCGAAACGCGCGGAAAGGTCAGCGCGCTCGCGGCCATGGCGAACGCTGCCTGCATCTGCCCGTTCGCCCAGGCACAGCCCCAGAGCACCCAGCAGAATCGATTTCCCGGCACCGGTTTCCCCGGTGATGGCGGTCATTCCTCCGCACAGTTCCAGTTCAAGATGGTCGACGATGGCGAAGTCCTGTATCGCGAGCTGGGTCAGCATGCTTTCCTCCCGGCGCCTGGGCAGATCAAGGATGACGGATGACTGGATACACATCCAATTATTGTTGTTTTATACAGTAGCTGATGATGCGCTTCAATGCCATCTCTTCACGTTCAGCTCTTGAGATGAGCGCTATGGCCCCCATATACCCTGCAAACCATCGGGTCAGTGCATGTTTTAAGACTCATATTCAAGACCCGGTTTTCAAGTCCCCGTTTTTAGACCCAGCTTTGTAGGAGTATCCCATGGCCAAAGAACCACAAACCCCGCTTGATGATGAGCTGGCTCGCCACGAGCAGGAGTCCGAGTCCCCTGAGCAGGAAGCCGAAGAGCGCCTGGCTGAGGGTGAACTTGAAAACCTGATTGATGATGAGGGCGGTACCGTCGAGACGGCTGACGAAAATCCGGAAGCCCAGGTCCTGGCCGCTCAGGTAGAAGAGCTTGAGCAGAGCCTGGCCGAGGCCAAGGATCAAGCGTTACGCGCGGCTGCAGAAGCGCAGAACGTCCGTCGGCGCGCCGAACAGGAAGCAGAGAAAGCACGTAAGTTCGCACTGGAAAAATTCATCAAGGAACTGCTGCCCGTGGTGGATAGCCTTGAGAAAGCGCTGGAAACCATGCAGGAAGAGGCCTCAGAAGTTCACCGTGAAGGTGTTTCCATGACGCTTAAAATGCAGATGGATGTACTTAACAAGTTCGGTGTTGAGGTGATCGAGCCCCACGGTGAACCCTTTGACCCGCAGGTGCATGAGGCCATGACCATGGTGCCTAACCCTGATCTGGAGCCGAATACCGTGATGGACGTGATGCAGAAGGGGTATCTCCTGAATGGCCGTCTGGTGCGTCCGGCAATGGTGGTAGTAAGCCAAAAAGCAGGATAACCAAGCGAAAGGGCCCTTGAAATGCAGTTTGTGGCCCCCAAATAGAAGAGCAACCAGGCGGTATGGCTATTCTTCAGCCGCCGCTATTACTCAGACGACATTTTTGTCATCCGTTTCCAAATACGAATTCGAGGTTTCTACTATGGGACGCATTATTGGTATTGACCTGGGCACCACCAACTCTTGTGTGGCAGTGCTCGACGGCGATAGCGCCAAGGTCATCGAAAACGCAGAAGGCGGCCGTACGACGCCGTCCATCATCGCCTATACAGACGACGGTGAAACACTGGTCGGCCAGGCCGCCAAGCGCCAGGCAGTGACCAATCCGGAAAACACCCTGTACGCTATCAAGCGTCTGATCGGCCGCCGTTTCAAGGATGATGTCGTTCAGAAAGACATCAAAATGGTGCCTTACAAGATCACTGAAGCCGATAACGGTGATGCCTGGGTCGATGTAAAAGACAAAAAGATGGCGCCGCCGCAGGTCAGCGCGGAAGTCCTCAAGAAAATGAAGAAAACCGCCGAAGACTATCTCGGCGAAGAAGTGACTGAAGCAGTCATTACCGTTCCGGCTTACTTCAATGACAGCCAGCGCCAGGCTACCAAGGATGCCGGTCGCATTGCCGGTCTTGAAGTCAAGCGCATCATCAACGAGCCGACGGCTGCTGCACTGGCCTATGGCATGGACAAGTCACGCGGTGACAAGACCATCGCGGTTTACGACCTGGGTGGCGGTACTTTCGATATTTCGATTATCGAAGTCGCTGACGTTGACGGCGAAACCCAGTTTGAAGTGTTGGCGACCAACGGTGACACCTTCCTGGGTGGCGAGGATTTTGATCTCGCGCTGATCAACTATCTGGTCGACCAGTTCAAGGCTGACAGTGGAATGGACCTGTCCGGCGACAATCTGGCCATGCAGCGCCTGAAAGAAGCCGCCGAGAAAGCCAAGATCGAGCTTTCAAGCGCTCAGCAGACTGATGTCAATCTGCCATACATCACGGCAGACAACACCGGGCCCAAGCACCTGAACGTCAAGGTGACCCGCGCCAAGCTGGAATCCTTGGTGGAAGATCTGGTTCAGCGTTCGCTCGAGCCCTGCAAGGTCGCACTGAAAGACGCTGGCCTGTCTGCAGGTGATGTGGATGAGGTGATTCTGGTCGGTGGCCAGACGCGTATGCCACAGGTTCAGCAGAAAGTGGCTGACTTCTTTGGTAAGGACGCTCGCAAGGACGTCAACCCGGATGAAGCCGTGGCTGTCGGTGCGGCGATCCAGGGTGGTGTTCTGGGCGGTGACGTCAAGGACGTACTGCTGCTCGACGTCACGCCGCTGACCCTGGGTATCGAAACCATGGGCGGTGTAATGACCCCGCTGATCGAGAAAAACACCACCATCCCGACCAAGAAGACGCAAACCTTCTCCACGGCGGATGACAACCAGACTGCGGTCACCATCCACGTAGTACAGGGTGAACGCAAGCAGGTGTCGCAGAATAAATCACTGGGCCGTTTCGACCTGGCTGATATTCCGCCGGCACCGCGCGGTGTGCCGCAGATCGAGGTGGCCTTTGATCTCGATGCCAACGGTATCCTGAACGTGTCTGCCAAAGACAAGGCGACCAACAAGGAGCAGTCGATTGTCATCAAGGCGTCCAGCGGTCTGACCGATGACGAGATCGAGCAGATGGTGCGCGACGCTGAAGCTCACGCGGACGAAGATAAGAAGTTCGAAGAGCTGGTGCAGCTGCGTAACCAGGCAGACAGCATGATTCATGCCACACGCAAGACGCTGACTGAAGCAGGCGACAAGGCAACCGATGACGAGAAACAGGCTATCGAGGCCGCTATCAGCGAGCTTGAAGAAGCCGTCAAGGGTGACGATCAGGACGATATCCAGAAGAAACTGGATACACTGACGGAAGCCTCCGGTCAGCTGGCGCAGAAGATGTACGCCGAGCAGGCTGAAGCCGCGCAGCAGGCAGAGGGTGACGACGCCGAGAACGCCAAGCCGGAAGAAGACGTGGTTGACGCCGAGTATGAAGAAGTCAACGACGACAAGAAAAAGCAGTAAACACCCTCTTTCTGTCAAGGAAAGCGGTGACGCGGGAGATTACTCCCGCGTTGCTGTTTCCGGTCATGACGTTTGAATGAATGCGTAGCTAATCAGAATGTATAGCTAACCAGGAGGCGTAGGACCCATGTCCAAGCGCGATTATTATGAAGTCCTGGGGGTCGATAAAGGGGCCGATCAGAAAGAGATCAAAAAGGCCTACCGCCGCCTGGCCCAGAAATATCACCCCGATCGAAACCCTGACGATAACACGTCGGCTGAAAAATTCCGTGAAGTCTCGGAAGCCTACGAAGTGCTTACCGACAGTGAAAAACGCGCTGCCTATGACCAGTTTGGCCACGCCGGTGTCGATGGCCAGGGTGGCGGCTTTGGCGGCGGTGGCTTTGGCGGCGGTGGTGCCGGTGATTTCAGCGACATCTTCGGCGATGTGTTTGGCGATATTTTCGGCGGAGGTGGCGGTGGCCGTCGGCGCGGCCCCAATGCCCCGGCGCGTGGCTCCGATTTGCGCTACAACCTGGAGCTTGATCTGGAAAGCGCTGTGGCGGGCACCACGGTGGATATCCGGGTGCCACGCCATATCAACTGCGATCGCTGCGACGGTGATGGTGCCGAACCGGGCTCCAGCAAGGAAACCTGCCCCACCTGCCATGGCCATGGCCAGGTACGTATGCAGCAGGGCTTTTTTGCGGTTCAGCAGACATGCCCGACCTGTCACGGCAGTGGCCAGCACATTAAAGTGCCTTGCCATAAATGTAACGGTGAAGGCCGCGTGCGTGAGACCCGTACCCTGTCAGTCAAGATCCCGGCAGGTGTGGATACCGGTGACCGCATACGTCTGAACGGTGAGGGTGAAGCCGGTATTAATGGTGGCCCGCCGGGTGATCTGTATGTCCAGGCATCCATCAAACCGCACCACATCTTCCAGCGTGATGGCAAACACCTGCAATGTGATGTACCCATCAACTTTGTGGATGCAGCCCTGGGGGGCGAGCTCGAGGTGCCCACTCTGGATGGCCGCGTCAAGCTGAAGATTCCGCCGGAAACCCAGACCGGCAGGCTCTTCCGGCTGCGTGGCAAGGGCGTCAAACCGGTACGCGGCGGTGCCCCCGGCGACCTGCTGTGCAAGGTGGTACTGGAAACCCCGGTCAACCTCAACGACGAGCAGAAAGATTTGCTTCGCCAGTTGCAGGAAAGTTTTGACGGTAGCAATAGCCACAGCCACTCGCCCAAGAAGACCGGTTTCTTCGACAGTGTGAAGAAGTTCTTTGAAGATATGAAACCCTAGGGTGTCAGGCGGATGTTAAACCCCCGGTGACTCGCGTCATCGGGGGTTTTGCTTTCTGGTATACTGGTTCTCATTTAATCCTCAAGGACACAACAGGAGTTTCCATGACCCGAATTGCCATTGTTGGCGTGGCTGGACGTATGGGCCGCACACTTGTTAATGCCGTGGAGCTGGACCCAGAGGCAACGCTGGCTGGCGGCGTGGTGGAGCCGGGAAGTTCGCTGGCCGGCGCTGATATCGGTGAGTTGGCGGGGGTAGGAAAGAAAGGGGTCGCCGCCGTGGATTCTCTGGCAGCACTGGCAGATGACGTCGAGGTGCTGATCGACTTCACCGCGCCTGAGGTTACCCTGGCGAACCTGGCGTACTGTGCCGAGCATGGCAAGCGGATGGTGATTGGTACCACGGGTATGAGTGATGAACAGATTGCCCAGCTGGATAGCTACCGTGAGCGAGTGCCCATGGTGTTTGCACCCAACATGAGCGTGGGGGTCAACCTGACGCTGAAACTTCTGGAAACCGCTGCCAGGGCGCTGGGTGATGAAGGTTATGATATTGAAGTTATCGAAGCGCACCACCGCCATAAAATAGATTCGCCCTCTGGCACGGCGATCAAGATGGGGGAAGTGGTGGCTGGGAGTATTGGTCGTACCCTCAAAGAGCACGGCGTGTTTGAACGGGTCGGGCAGTGTGGTCCGCGTACTGATAAAGAGATCGGTTTTGCCACTGTGCGAGCGGGTGACATCGTCGGTGAGCACACCGTGATGTTTGCCACGGAAGGTGAGCGGATTGAAATTACCCACAAGGCTTCCAGTCGGATGACCTTTGCCAAGGGCGCCGTGCGCGCCGCCCGCTGGGTCGCTGTCCAGCCTAACGGCCGTTATGATATGCAGGATGTATTAGGGCTGGGTGTTGATGCCTGAACGCCTTCAAGGTTTCGGCGGAGATAAGGGCTAGTCGAAGGTTGATAAATCCTGTAGTATTCACGGAATTTTGCCCGGGTAGCCACTGGCATGCCCTCGAATACAGCGCTTGTTGCGCTGGCCACATGAAGCGATGCCAGCAACATGCAGCACCATAGCGAACAACAACAAGCGGGATGAGACCGGTTTTTAATCGGCTTCGTCCCGCTTTTTTACGACCCGATGGTTGCCCTGTCACCATTGTTATCAGATTGCCGAGCCTGCGCCTTGCGGCGCCTACCAGCATGGGAGGACTTGTCTTGAATAACCCCGCATTGAGCAAACCCGCAATATTGGCCCTGGAAGATGGCAGCGTATTTCACGGCACAGCGATCGGCGCCGAAGGAAAGACCAGCGGTGAGGTGGTGTTCAATACGGCCATGACCGGCTATCAGGAAATCCTTACCGACCCCTCCTATACCCGCCAGATCGTGACTCTGACCTATCCCCATATCGGCAACACCGGCGTTAACGCTGAAGACGTTGAATCTGGCGCCATTGCGGCGGCGGGGCTGGTGATTCGCGACTTGCCGCTGCTGGCCAGCAGCTTCCGCTCAGAGCAGACCCTGTCTGATTATCTGGTCAGCCAGAACGTACTGGGCATTGCCGATATTGATACGCGTCGATTAACCCGCATCCTTCGCGATAAAGGTGCCCAGAACGGGGCGATACTGGCGGGCGCAGACGCAGAGGGCGACGATGCGGTAGAGCGGGCATTGGCCGCTGCCAAGGGGTTTCCTGGGTTGAAAGGGATGGACCTTGCAAAGGTGGTGTCCTGCCAGTCGCCCTATGAATGGCGCGAAGGTGAATGGACCCTGGGTGAAGGTTATGCTGACACTTCACTCAGCGAACGCCCTTTCCATGTGGTGGCGTACGACTACGGCGTCAAGCGCAACATCCTGCGCATGTTGGCCTCTCGTGGCTGCCGCCTGAGCATAGTACCCGCACAGACGCCTTCTGCCGAGGTGCTGGCCATGCAACCGGACGGTATCTTTCTGGCTAACGGCCCGGGTGACCCGGAGCCCTGCGACTATGCTATCAAGGCTATTCAAGAGGTGCTTGAGACAGAGATACCTGTCTTTGGCATCTGCCTGGGTCATCAGTTGCTGGCATTAGCGTCCGGCGCCAGAACCATCAAGATGAGTCACGGTCATCATGGTGCCAATCACCCGGTGCAGGATCTGGATAGCGGGCGAGTCATGATTACCAGCCAGAACCATGGGTTTGCCGCCGATGAAGCCAGCCTGCCGGCTAACCTGCGCGCCACGCATCGTTCACTGTTTGATGGCACTCTTCAGGGGATCGAGCGTACCGACCGGCCGGCTTTCAGCTTTCAGGGCCATCCTGAAGCCAGCCCCGGTCCGCGCGATGTGGCGCCGCTGTTTGACCGCTTTGTCAGCATGATGCAGGCGCGTCGCTAACCGGCCAGCATACTTACTCAGGGTCAGGAAGCATCTGATTTATCGTCATCATTTCTGCGGGAACCGATATGCCCAAGCGTACCGACATTAACACCATCTTGATTATTGGCGCTGGCCCGATTGTCATCGGCCAGGCTTGTGAGTTTGACTATTCCGGCGCCCAGGCGTGTAAAGCGTTGCGCGAGGAGGGTTACCGCGTCGTGCTGGTGAACTCCAATCCGGCCACCATAATGACTGACCCGGTCATGGCCGATGCCACCTACATCGAGCCGATTACCTGGCAGGCGGTCGAGAAAATTATCGAAGCCGAAACGCCGGACGCCATCCTGCCGACCATGGGCGGGCAGACGGCGCTTAACTGCGCGCTTGACCTGGAAAAGCACGGCGTACTGGAGAAATATGGCGTCGAGATGATTGGCGCCAATGCGGATGCCATCAACATGGCAGAAGATCGCGACCTGTTTGACCAGGCAATGAAACGCATTGGTCTGGAGTGCCCGAAGGCAAAAGTGGCGCATACCATGAGTGAGGCCTGGGAGATTCAGGCCGAGTTGGGCTTTCCGACCATTATTCGCCCTTCCTATACCATGGGGGGGTCCGGTGGCGGTGTGGCGTACAACAAGGAAGAATTCGAGGAAATCTGCACCCGCGGTTTCGAGCTTTCCAACAATCATGAACTGCTGATTGATGAATCGCTGCTGGGCTGGAAAGAGTACGAAATGGAAGTGGTGCGGGACAAGAAGGATAACTGCATCATTGTCTGTGCGATTGAGAATTTTGACCCCATGGGCGTCCACACCGGTGATTCGATTACCGTTGCCCCTGCGCAGACGCTGACGGATAAAGAATACCAGATCATGCGTGACGCCAGCCTGGCCGTGCTGCGTGAGATCGGAGTGGAAACCGGCGGTTCCAATGTCCAGTTCGGTATGGATCCGAAAACCGGCCGCCTGGTGGTGATCGAAATGAACCCGCGTGTATCACGTTCATCGGCGCTGGCCTCCAAGGCGACCGGCTTCCCGATTGCCAAGATCGCCGCCAAACTGGCGGTCGGTTATACGCTGGATGAACTGCAGAACGATATCACCGGTGGTCGGACGCCCGCATCGTTCGAGCCGTCAATTGATTACGTCGTGACCAAGATTCCGCGCTTCACCTTCGAAAAATTCCCTCAGGCCAACGATCGTCTGACCACCCAGATGAAGTCAGTGGGCGAGGTAATGGCGATTGGCCGCACCTTCCAGGAATCGCTCCAGAAAGCCCTGCGCGGGCTGGAAACCGGCAATGACGGCCTGGATCCGATCATTACCGATTTTACCCCGGAGAATATGGCAATAATCCAGGGGGAGCTGCAGGCCGCGGGTGCTGAGCGTATTTTTTACGTGGCAGACGCCATGCGCGCAGGCATGAGTGTTGATGAGGTGTTTGCACTGACCAATATTGACCCCTGGTTCCTGGTGCAGATGGAAGACCTGGTGCTGGCGGAAAGTGCGGTTGCCAAGCGCTCCCTGTCTGATTTTTCCGCCCGTGAGCTGTACCAGCTCAAGCGCAAGGGCTTTGGCGATGCGCGGCTGGCCAGACTACTGGGCGTTTCGGAAAAAGAATTCCGTAAAAACCGCCAGGCAGTGGGCATTCGTCCGGTTTACAAGCGGGTCGATACCTGTGCGGCTGAGTTTGCTTCAGATACGGCCTATATGTACTCCACTTATGAAGAGGAGTGCGAAGCAGAGGTTTCCGACCGTCAGAAGATCATGGTGTTGGGTGGCGGCCCTAACCGTATCGGTCAGGGTATCGAGTTCGACTACTGCTGCGTGCATGCTGCCTTTGCCATGCGCGATGACGGCTATGAAACCATCATGGTCAATTGTAACCCTGAAACCGTGTCGACCGACTATGACACCTCTGATCGCCTCTACTTTGAGCCGGTCACCCTGGAGGACGTGCTGGAAATTGCCGATAAAGAAAAGCCGGTCGGCGTGATTGTTCAGTTCGGTGGTCAGACGCCGCTTAAACTGGCGCGTGAGCTTGAAGCGGCTGGGGTACCCATTATCGGTACCACGCCGGATGCTATCGACCGTGCCGAAGACCGTGAGCGCTTCCAGGTGATGATTGATAAACTCGGCCTCAAGCAGCCGCCCAATGCCACGGCGCGCAGCTTTGATGATGCCTTTGCCAAGGCCGAGAAAATTGGCTACCCGCTGGTGGTGCGTCCCAGCTACGTGCTGGGCGGTCGTGCCATGGAGATCGTCTATGACGCCTCCGAGCTTGAGAACTACATGACCAATGCGGTCAAGGTATCCAATGACTCACCGGTCCTGCTCGATCATTTCCTGAGCGCGGCTGTCGAGGTGGATATTGATGCGGTGTCCGACGGCAAACAGGTTGTCATTGGCGGCATCATGCAGCACGTGGAGCAGGCGGGGGTTCACTCCGGTGATTCCGCCTGTTCGCTGCCGCCTTACTCACTGCCTGCCGATGTGCAGGATGAAATGCGTGATCAGGTCAAACGCATGGCTGTGGAACTGGGCGTCAAAGGGCTGATGAATGTTCAGCTGGCCTGGCAGGATGGCGAGATCTATGTCATTGAGGTCAACCCTCG
>NZ_VMQS01000036.1:3223-27765 GCF_007625055.1 Halomonas sp. | reverse complement strand
CGGTTCCACCAGTGGCGGTTTTTCTTTGACTTGAAGCGGAACTCAAAGGAAATGCCGCGAAAGATAAGCCCGGCCAGCATCAGGAAAACCCCAATGTAAAGCGCTGGCAGAAAAACCGAGTAGACCAGCGGGAAGGCGCCGAGCAGCCCGGCGCCCCCGAGTACCAGCCAGGTTTCATTGCCATCCCAGACGGGGGCAACCGAGTTCATCATCACATCCCGGGACTCTTCATCCGGGGCAAAGGGGTAGAGAATCCCCAACCCCAGGTCAAAGCCGTCCATGATGACGTACATGATGATGCCAAAGCCGATGATGCCGGCCCAGATAATAGCCAGGTCAAAGGTAATCATGCTTTAGCTCCTTCAATGCTATCGTCCATGTCGTCATCAAACGGTGTGTGGGCGGCTGAGAACGGACGCTTGGCGCGTTCGACTTCGCCCTCAACTTCTGCAGGTTCTTCCAGCATGCCGTTACGCACCACCCGGCTCAGGTAGTAGGCACCGACCAGGAAGACCACACTATAGACGCCGACATAGCCGATCAGGGTGAACAGGGCCATGCCGCCGGTCAGCGAGGGCGTTAAGCCTTCGGCATGGGACATGACGCCATACACCAGCCAGGGTGCGCGGCCTGCCTCGGTCACGATCCAGCCTGCCAGCACGGCAACAAAGGGCGAGGCAATCATGCCGACCAGCACTTTATGAAAGAGCGGGCTTTCAAAGACGCGGCCTTTGCGACGCAGGAAGAGTCCGGCCAGTGCCACCCCTATCATCAGAAAGCCCAGGCCCACCATGATGCGGAACGACCAGAATACAATCGCCACCGGGGGCTGCTCGTCTTCGGGTACTGCACTGACGCCCGGTACTTCACCCTCGGCACTGTGCGTCAGCACAATGCTTGCCAGGTTGGGAATGCCAATCTCGAACAGGTTGCTCTGGGATTCACTGTCAGGGATGGCAAACAGCAACAACGGTACATTACTGCTGGTTTCCCAGTTACCTTCCATGGCCGCGACCTTGGTCGGCTGGTGCTCCAGGGTATTCAGGCCATGGAAATCGCCAACCACTGCCTGGGCAGGGGTCAGGATGAGCAGCAGCCACAGGCACATGGACAGTGCTTTCTTGTTGGCTTCCACGTCACGCTTGCGCAACAGGAACCAGGCGCTGACGCCTGCCACCACAAAGCCACCGGTCAGGAAGGAAGCCAGCCCCATGTGAGTGAAGCGGTACCAGAACGACGGATTGAAGATCGCTTCAGTCCAGGAAACGATATGGAAACGACCGTCGATCATTTCAAAGCCTGCGGGTGTCTGCATCCAGCTGTTGGCCGACAGAATCCAGAACGATGAAATAAAGGTACCGATGGCCACCATGATGGCCGCAAACAGGTGAACACCTTCCGGCACCTTGTTACGCCCAAACAGTAGAACCCCGAGAAAAGCGGCTTCCAGGAAGAAGGCCGTCACCACTTCATAACTGAGGACCGGCCCCAGGAAGTTGGCGGTGGCATACGAGAAATTACTCCAGTTGGTACCAAACTGGAACGACATCACGATGCCTGATACCACGCCCATACCGAAGACCACGGCAAACACCTTGGTCCAGAACAGTGCCAACCGGTCCCAGGCGGGGTTCTCCGTCTTGTAGAACAGGCCATGAAGCACGGCGATATAGGATGCCAGTCCGATGGTGAACACCGGAAAGATAGCGTGGAAAGACACCACAAAGGCGAATTGCAGCCTGGATAACAATAGCGGATCTAGGTCCATGTTGACCTCCAGCTTGTTTCAGGAAAAACCGATGCAAATATTCTTTTTAAGAATAAGTTTATTGCATAATGCGTATTTTAAAGTAAAGCGGTACAACTGACAGCTTTTAAAGCGCGTTTTGGCACGGCGTATTGTCGCAGTGTCTCTTTTCGTGTATGCACCGCCTCCATCAGTCTCCATCAGTGCGTTGCAAGCGCCAGCTGTCGGCTAATACCGGGCAGATAGCGCTCACCCTGCCGGGATGAAGGGCGCTGACGCTGATGGACCAGATAGATAACGCTGCGCTGTTGCAGCCAGGCATCCAGCCTGGCGGCCAACCGCTGTGCCGTTGCGCTGTCGACGCCGGCAAAGGGCTCATCCAGCAGCACCAGATCCGGGTCACGCAAGTAAAGGCGTGCCAGTGCCACGCGGCGCGCCTGGCCGCCGGAAAGCTGACGGCCCCCTTCACCGACACGGGTACGCAGGCCCTTGGGCAGGCTTTTAGCCCAGTCGCCAAGGTCGACGTTTTCCAGTGCCTGCCAGAGCAAGTCATCATCGGCTTCAGGGCAGGCCACGCGCAGGTTGGCCGCGAGACTGTCGTCAAACAGCTCGCTGTGCTGGGTGAGAACAGCCACCCGCTGGCGCAGCTCATGTTCAGGCCAGTCAGCCAGGTGGATGCCACCCAATAGGATGCGCCCCTGAGTGGGTGCCAGCTGGCGGCTGATCAGCGCTGCCAGGGTGGATTTGCCTGACCCCGAGTTGCCGGTAACCGCCAGGCGCTCACCGGGCGCCAGGGATAACGACAGCGTATCCAGCGCTGGCTGCAAGGCGCCTGGATAAACGACGCTGACCGCGTCGAGCGTAAGCGTTCCAGCCTCCTGCGGTGGCGTCGTGGGGCTGGCTGAATACGTCACCCGCTTGGCGTCCAGCTGATTCAGGCGAGCCGCTGCCCCCTTGGTCGCGCCCAGCCAGGTGAAGGACGCTGGCAGCGCACCGAGAGCTTCATTCATGGCCAGCACTGCCATGGGCAGCATGACCATGACGGCCCCGCTGATACTGCCGGCTTGCCAGGCCAGCGCGGCCAGCCACAGGGTCATCAGGGTTGCGGCGCTGACCAGCCAGGCCTGAAGGGCATTCCCCAGAGCGGCATAATGGCCCAGCTGGCGCTGATCCTGCTGCAGTTGCTGTTCGATGGCGATCAGTTTGCGGCGATGATCATCAAGACCTGAGTAGGCCTCCAGTTCTGCCAGCCCCTGGAGCTGCTCGATCGTCCGACTGCGCAGTGCCTCCAGCTGGTGAACATGACGCTCGCTGGCGGCCATGCCCAGCCGTGCCTGGCCCAGGGTCAGCCACAGCCAGCCAATCAGTAGCACACCACCGAGCAGCAGCCCGGCCCGGGGGACGAATATCGCCACACCACCGCTGAGCAACATGATCGCCAGCAGGGCGACCGCCGGCGGCGCCATCAGGCGCAGGTATAGGCTATCCAGGGTATCGATGTCGGCGGTCAGGCGATTGAGCCAGTCACTGGCGCGACGCTTGGCCAGGCTGTGACCGTCAAGTTCAGACAGGACACCGAACATCTGGGTACGTAAGTCAGCCAGCAGGCGCAGCACGGTATCGTGGTTGTAGATGCGTTCGATGTAGCGGGTAACGGTTCGGCTGACAGCGAAAAAACGAATCGCGCCCCCCGGGATGTAGACTTCCAGGCTGGCGGCGATTCCCGCCGCCAGCAGTAAACCGGTCATCCCGGTGGCGGTAATAAACCAGCCAGACACCGCCAGCAGGCCAAGAGCAGACAGCAGCGTCAGCAGCATGATGAAGCCGCCCAGCCACAGGCGCTTGCGCCGCCTGTTCAGCGCGGCCAGCCAGGGGCGTAGGGTGACAATCAAGCTATCATGTGTCGTCATGCTGGGCCTCCGCTGCGCTTTCACGCTCGCTGAACTGGCCTTGGTCGATATGCCAGCGACGATCTGCCAGCGCCATCAGTGCCGGGTGGTGAGTGGCAATCACCAGGCTGCGGCCTTCCTGCTGAAGCGCCTTTAGCGCGCTCATTACCGCTTGTTCAGTGGCTTCATCCAGGCTTGCGGTGGGCTCATCAAGCAGTACCAGCGGTGCCTGGGAAAGGAAAACACGTGCCAGCGCCAGACGCTGTGCCTGGCCACCGGACAGTCCGACGCCCCGTTCGCTGATGGCGCTATTGATACCCTCAGGCAATTGGCGTATGAGTTTTCCCAGATGGGCTTTTTCCAGCGCTTCAAGCAGAACGGCATCGCTGGCCTCCGGCGCGGCAAGGCGCAGGTTATCGGCCAGGGTGCCCTGAATCAGCAGTGGGCGCTGGTCCATCCAGGCAAAGCGCAGGTCGGCAGCGCAATGGCGCTGGCCTTCCCCTGCATCAATGAAGCCTGCCAGGAGCTGGAGTAATGTTGATTTGCCACTGCCTGATGGGCCTGTCAGTACGACAGTTTCTCCCGCCTGGAGTTTCAATGTCAGCGGCCCAAGCACACGGCCGCGCCCAGGGTGTGTCACCGTTGCGTTTTCCAGGCTCAGCAAACCCTCAGAGGGTGATACGGCTGGGGTTGCCTGATCTCCAGTCTCGCGATTGGGCGGCGGCGCTTCATCAAGCAGTTTGGTCAGGCTATCGGCAGCGCCCAGGGCGGCTGCACGGTCATGATAGTGCTGCGCCAGGCTGCGCAGCGGCTGGAAGAACTCCGGAGCCAGCAGCAGAATCAACAGGCCGCTGAACAGGGTGAGCTGATCAGAAGGGCCATAATCGATATAGCCCAGCAGCCCGAAGCCGATGTAGATAGCCACCACGGCAATCGCGACCGACGCGAAAAATTCGAGTACGGCCGAGGACAGAAACGCCAGCCGTAGAGTGCGCATACTGCGGATACGATAACCGTCAGAGGCCAGGTGAACGCTTTGCTGAGCGCTGGCCGTCTGACCAAACAGCTGAAGTGTGGTCAGGCTGCGCACGCGATCAATAAAATGCCCGGAAAGACGCGCGACGGCGGCAAACTGATCACGATTGAGGCGTTCGGCGCCCATGCCGACCAGCGACATGAACAGCGGAATCATCGGCGCGGACAGAAACAGAAACAGCGCTGCCAGCCAGTCAAGGCTCAAGGTGATGATCAACACGCCCATCGGCAGCAGGACCGAGAGCCACATCTGCACCCGGAAACGGGCAAAATAGCCGTCCAGGGCTTCCACCTGCTCAACCAGCTGATGCGCCAATGACGCTGAATGGTAGCTGGCCAGGCGCACAGGCCCAAGCGCTGCCAGGTGAGACAACAATTCACCGCGCAGGCGCTGGCGAATGGCCAGCGACGCCTGCTGGCTGACTCTCTCCTGTACGTAGCTGAGCAGGCCGCGCAACGGCAGAATCAGCAGCCACAGCACAAACAGCGACGTCAGGCTTTCCAATGGTTGTGAATTGACCACCAGAGCACTGACCAACCAGGCAAACAGCAGCATCTGTCCCCAGGTCATTGCGCCTGCCAGGGTGCCGCACACAACCGCTATCGCCAGGCGGTGCCGCTCGGTCGCTGCCAGCCGAGTCAATAATTGTTGTGCGCCGGGCGCCGCCATAATCATTCCTTAATTGCGTGTACAAACTATGTACTGGAATTAGAGACTACGACGAAAGATGAGTTTCACCAAGGGGAGTGCGTCAAAGCGACTCGTAGGTCAGAATACACACATTTGCTGATCAGTATCATTACAAGAAACTGATTGATCTGCTGGCTGCCAGCAACCATCGCTCACCCATTAACGGCAGCTTAAGGCCTCAGGTTAAGGGTACCACCCACCCCAGCCTGTCGATGCCCGCTGGCATCAACCATGAAACAGGTCACAGGAGTCCTGGAGTCTATGTTGGAAACATACGGTGCCGGCCTACTGGCCGGGCAGTTTTTTGGCCTGGTGGCCCTGGCCATCTGCATAGCCGCCTTTGCCAGCAAGCAGGATGACCGCTTGATGGTGCTGCTGATTTCCGCCAATGTGGCCTTTGCGCTGCAGTTCATGTTCTTTGCCAGCTGGACGGCTGCCGTGCTGACCCTGCTGGTCATCGTGCGGATCATGCTGGCGCGCCATTATGTGGGCAGCCGCAAGGTGCTTGCGGCGGTTCTGCTCGCCAACCTCTTGGCGGCAGCGCTCACCTGGCAACACTGGGTCGATGTGTTTCCGCTGATTGCCGCGATTCTGGGGTCGTTGAGCATGTTCCTGCTGCGTGGCATTGCCATGCGGGTCGGCCTGGGGCTGGCAGCGCTTGCGTGGATGCTTAATAACATCCTGATCGGCTCGATTGGCGGCACCCTGGCAGAAGGCCTGGTGGTGGTGACCAATGCCATTACCATCTGGCGTCTGTTGAGGGTGCGGCGCAAATACCCGGCAGTATTTGATGCCAGCCTTGAGGAAGCCGCCGGCGAACCCCGCCCCTGATCCGTCCTGCCCGACAGGATCGACCATCCGGATGGCGCGTATCTGCACGAAGAGCGGGAATTTTCGAACGAGCCAGTGACGCCAGTGGTTTATGGTAAGAAGTGGATTCTTGTCATTTTCTGGAGTGCCTCATGACCTTGTGGGTTAGCCCCGATCATATACGCGACCGCTTTTCCCAAGCGATGTCGGCCATGTACCAGCGCGAAGTGCCTCAATATGGCACCTTGCTGGCGCTGGTAGCGAGCGTCAATCAGCAGGTGCTGTCCCAGTCGCCTGAACTGCATAGCCGCCTGCAGCAAGGTGGCGACTTGCCCCGCCTGGGCGTGGAGCGTCACGGCGCCATTCGGGTGGGCACGCCCGCAGAGCTTGCCATGTTGCGCCGCCTGTTTGCGGTGATGGGCATGTTCCCGGTGGGATATTACGATCTCTCGGAAGCCGGTGTGCCGGTTCATTCAACCGCTTTTCGGCCGATTGACGACGCATCTCTGCGTTACAACCCCTTCAGGGTGTTTACCTCTCTGTTGCGACCTGAGCTGATTGATGACCCGGCACTGCGTGAGCAGGCCATTGCCATTCTGGCCGAGCGGGATATTTTCACGCCCGCGGCCAGGGCACTGGTTGAACGCTATGAGCGCCAGGGCGGCCTGAACCAGCAGGATGCTGAGCAGTTTGTTGAACAGGCGCTGGAGACGTTCCGCTGGCATGAAGAGGCAACGGTAGCGGTGGGCACCTATCAGGCGCTTAGCCAGGAGCATCGCCTGATCGCCGATGTGGTATGTTTTCGCGGCCCGCATATCAATCACCTTACGCCGCGCACCCTGGATATTGATGCTGTGCAGCAGCAGATGCCGGAACACGGCATCGACCCCAAGGCGGTCATTGAAGGCCCACCCCGCCGCCAGTGCCCCATTCTGCTGCGCCAGACCAGCTTCAAGGCGCTGGAGGAGCCAATTCGTTTTGCGGATGCCGCTGAAGGCTACCACAGCGCCCGTTTTGGCGAGATTGAGCAGCGCGGGGTGGCCCTGACGCGTAAGGGCCGGGCCCTGTATGACCGCTTGCTGGCCGAGGCACGCCAGACGCCGGCTGCTGATAACGCTGCCCATCAAGCTGTGCTGCAGGACGCATTCAATGACTTTCCCGATGATGAAACCACGCTGCGCCGCGAAAAACTGGCGTTCTTTCGCTATCAGGCTGTTCCGGGCGTGAACGTCACCCCTTCACAGGATGTCGAGTCGCTGATTGGTGCGGGCGCTTTGCTTGCCACCCCCATGATCTACGAAGATTTTCTGCCTATCAGTGCTGCCGGTATCTTTCAGTCCAATCTGGGTGATGCCCAGCGTGACGAGTATCAGAGCCGCTCACACCAGGCAGCGTTTGAACAGGCGCTGGGCGGCCAGGTAACCGACGAGATCAGTCTGTATGCAGAGCGTGAAAAAGCCTCGCTTGATCAGGCGCTGGCGGCGCTAGGCATGAGTGAACAGCCAGCGACGGGCTGATGGGGATTGCAGCCCATGCCCGGCCGTGATGTAGTTCTTCGCCTTGATGGATACAAAAGGCAGGTAAGTGGATGATACACACAAATGGATTTTTTGAAGGCATAGGAGAAACTATTGGCGAGGCGATCAGCGCTCTGGTAACCGGGCTTCTGTCCCTGTCGGACGGATCCCTGGGTGCCTTTGAAGACTTTATCAGGGGGCTAGCCGGGTCGCTGGGCATAAGCCCGTCATTTTTCAGCATACTGGTGCTGGTGATCGGGCTGTGGGCACTGTGGCGGGGCATCAACGCTCTGCTGCGCGGTGCACTGCTGGGCGCCATCGTGCGCATTGTGCTGGGGCTGATGATTCTTTCCTGGCTGCTGACCTGACCGCTTCAAAATGAGCCTAGCGCAGTGCCAGCAGATGCCTTTCCAGCGCCATGATGTGCTCATCTTCGACGGCCATCTCGCGTAGCGCCTGGGCCAGGTTAAGCAGGTAATCGCGGTTCGGGCCACTTGGGCCGTGGGCGCGGTCAATCTGCTCAGCGATAGCCGCGAGAGGCGATTCCCCGAGGAAGGCTGGGTTATCCTGAGTGGCCATGTAGACCAGGCCGCTTGCGGTACTGTCATCGCGGAAATGCAGGCGAACGGTTTCCCGCAAATAGCCGTTTTTTTCACGGATATCCAGCGGTTTGAGTGTCTCGCCGCTGATCCGGTAGGCCATGCCATGGCAGGGCATGCCCGGCGAGGCAATCAGGGTTGCCACCCGGCCCGGTGATGCAAGGGTGCCGCGGTGGTCATGGGAGCCTTGCCAGAAGCGCCGCTCCCAGCCATAAATAGTGGCGCGCCGACACTCCAGATAAGGGAAGTCCACTTTCCAGATTAGCGAGCCATAGCCAAACAGCCAGACCGATTCGTCATCCCCAATCGGATGGCGCTGCTGGTTGAGCGCGCTGGTATCCTGCATCATGGGCGTTTGCTCCCGTGTGAAATCGAGTGTCTGACAATGCCGCTGACCGTTATTCATCATCCTGGCTACACCATAGAGCTGCCAGATAACCATCCTTTTCCGATGCTCAAATTTCGGGTGCTGCGCGAGCAGTTGGCCAAGGCGCAGCTGGCGATGCCAATCGGTTGGGAAACGCCACAGCCAGTCAGCTTGCAGGCGTTACATCGCGTACACAGCGAAGAGTATATCAGTGCGCTGATCAACGGGCAGCTTGACCCTGCCGCCCAGCGGCGCAGCGGCTTTGGCTGGTCGCCTGATCTGGTTGAGCGGGTGCGGCTTGAAACCGGCGGCACCCTGCTGACGGTGGAAGCGGCACTGGCTAAAGGGCTTGCTTGCAATTCCGCCGGCGGCACTCACCATGCGCATGCGGATGCAGCCAGTGGCTACTGCCTGATCAATGACCTGGCGGTGGCCGCCGCCGATGCACTCGCCAGGGGCTGGGTCTCCCGGGTGCTGATCGTGGATCTCGATGTGCATCAGGGCGACGGCACGGCGCGGCTGTTTACCCATGAGATGGGCGTATTTACCCTTTCCGTGCATGCTGGTCGCAACTTTCCGGCGCGCAAGGCACGCAGTGACCTGGATATTGCCCTGGCGAATGGCCTGGAAGACGCTGACTATCTCAGTGCGCTCCAGGCGCGCTTGCCGGGGCTGCTCGCCGCCTACCAGCCGGATCTGGTGCTGTATGATGCCGGGGTGGATGTACACCGGGATGACCGGCTGGGCTACCTGTCGCTGAGTGATGCTGGCCTGTATCAGCGTGACTTTTACGTGCTCGCCGCCTGCCGCGAGCGTAATATTCCGGTTGCGGCGGTGATCGGTGGTGGTTACGACCGTGATATTGCCGCGTTGGCTGCGCGGCATGCCCAGCTGCATCGTGCCGCCGCTGATGTGTTAGCCAGTGGTTGAATCCGTATCCCCTACATAGTCAGGAGACAGCATGCAGGCAATTTTTCTGGTCGATAACGGTTCCTTGCGGCCCGAGGCCACCTTCAATCTGCGCCGCGTGGCGGCCCTGTTGAGTGAACGTAGCGGTTACTCTGTGCAGGCGGCCTCACTGTTGCACTCCAACAAGGTGCCTGCCGAGGATCTGGACGGTGAACCCGCTGTGACGCTTGGGCCTGCCGTTGAGAAAGCGGCTCAGGCAGGTGTTGATGAGGTTATTGTGCTGCCGTTCTTTTTCGGCCCCAGTCTTGCCCTCACCGATTACCTGCCGGAACGTATGGCGGCAGCACAGGGACGTTTTCCGGGGCTGCGCGTGCGGGTGGCCATGCCACTGGTGGATGAGTTGGGCAAGGTGGATACGCGCCTGGCGCAATGGCTGGCTGACAATGTACGTGAGCAATTGACGCCGGAGACCCGGCCCAGCGTGGTGCTGGTGGATCACGGCAGCCCTATCCCGGAGGTGGCGGCCATTCGTCAGCGCCTGACCGGGCAGTTGAGCATGCTGCTGGCAGACGAGGTGGGGTGTGTCACTTCGGCCTCCATGGAGCGCCGTGAAGGCGATGCCTACCGCTTTAACGACCCCCTGCTGGAAACCCTGTTGGCTAATCCGGCTCTGCCAGAAGGTGAAGTCATTCTCGCCATGCTGTTTTTATCGCCGGGCCGACATGCCGGTGAAGGCGGGGATATTGCCGCTATTAATGCCGCTGCCATGAGTGAACGTCCGGGATTGAACATTGTTCCCACGCGTCTGGTGGGTGAGCATGTCGGTATTGTGGACCTGCTTCAGTCCCGGTTGCAGGCAGCACTGCTAGGCGAGTGTCTGGTTGAATGTTAACGCCGCTGCCAGGGCCAGCGGCGTTTTTTTGTCTCGTCAATATGCAGGATGGCTGCGTCAAGCGGTTCCAGAATGGCGCTGAGCTGACGGTAGCAGACGGCACTACTGAGCACTCCCGGGCACTGCTTGAGCAGCAGGTCGCTGCCCTGTGAAGCGACCAGCAACTGTTTGGCGAGGAGCAGATCGTTAAATGTCGCCTGTTGATAGCAGCGTTTCAGTTCACGGCTCAACAGGGCGAGCAGGCTGGCATCCAGCCAGCAGGGGAGGGGGTCATCCAGGCGCCCCGCCATGGAGCCTTGAATAGCCTCGAAGGAGGTGCGAATAAAGATCAGCGTTTGACGCAGTTGACGTGTTTCAGAGTTCATCGTGCCAAACCTTTGAAGACCCCGGCGGTTTAAGGATAACGACTCAGGCCGAAGGAGGGTTGCAAATAATATTTATTCTCATTTAATCTAGACGCATAAGCCGGTTCTGTCAATCCGCACGGCAAAATGGCCATATCTGATAAAAGCTGTCGCACTGGAACTCACTTTCACAGCGCGCCAGCTGCCCGCGGTAACGGTTGGCACGCTGAGCGACCTGACGCGCGGCCCGCTGAACGGCCGGTTTTTGGCGATAGCTGCCACGCTGATAACCACCTGCGCCTTCATGATAGGCCAGATACAGATGTTCAGGGTTATTCAGTGATATCCCCGTCTGAGCCTGGGTACGGGTGTTATACCAGCCGATAAAATCGGTGGCATGTTTCATGTGAGTGCGGCGCGCAAAGGTGCTGCCTGCCTGATCACGGTATTCTCCCCATACCGGGTCCTGGGCCTGGGCGTAACCTTTCGCTGACGACGGCCTGGGCCCGGGAATGAAGCCCAGAATCTTGCTGCGCGGCGGTTTGACATGGCTTCTGAATGACGATTCCTGCTGGATGAATGCCATCTGTGTGGCAATCGATGTGCCCCACTTTTTCTGGGAATCTTTGGCATAATCATACCAGGCTGGCTGTTCACGAAAGATCTCGCAGATGTTGCTTTGTTCCTGTGGCGGGCTGGGGGCCATGATCGCGCAGCCTGTCAGGGTAAACACCAGCCCTGTCAGGCTGAACATCCGTAGCAGCAATTTTCGGTGCATGATCGTTAACCGTTTTGTCCTGGCGTAAGGTGGTTTGAAAGGGGCTACCTGACTGGGTGTCAGTCTACTACTTGCCGCCGAAAGACGCTCATGCGTCTGCGTCTAATCTTCCTCAGCGTGCGTGCTGTCAACGAAAAGTGTCAGCTGACGACTGGATACGCTGCGGCGTGACGAACGTCGCCGCCCTTTAGTGGCACTCTGGCTGGCAAGCTTGCCCAGCAGCACCTGGCTTTGCTGGCGCGCCTGCGGTGTCCGCCTTAGCTGATAAAGGCAATCTTTCCAGTGGCGTGCTTCGGGTTCGAAATCATGTGGTAAAGGGTAGTCCCTTCCCGGCTGAAACCCGAAGTGCTGGCGTAATGATGTTGGCAATGCCCAGGGCTTTCTGCGCCAGTCAAGCGGCAAGGCCGTCAGCTCCGGCACCCAATGAGCAATGAAATCCCCATTCGGGTCGTTGTCTTCGGCCTGTTTGAGAGGGTTGTAGACACGCAGCGCATTGGTACCCGTGGCGCCTGATTGCATCTGGATCTGAGGGTAGTGAATGCCAGGCTCGTAATCGGTAAACAGCCGTGCCAGATGCAGCGCGGGTTCCCGCCAGTGTAGCCCCAGCCCAAAGGTGGCGAAGGAGATCAGCATGGCGCGCATGCGAAAATTCAGCCAACCGGTGGCGCTCAGGCTACGCATACAGGCATCGACCAGCGGTACCCCGGTCTGCCCCTGCTGCCAGGCCAACAGGCGCGGGTGCTGGGGATCGCGTTCACGCAGGCCGCGAAGCGCGGGGTGAAGCGTGCGGTATTCCATGTCCGGCTGGCTCTCCAGCTTCTGGATAAAGTGGCAGTGCCAGTAAAGCCTTGATGTAAAAGCCTTAAGAGAAGCCGACCAGCGTGGGTCATTCGGGTGCTTTTGACGTTGACGGCGCAGTGACTGGACGACTTCGCGCAGTGACAGGGTTCCCCAGGCCAGGTGTGGTGACAGGCGCGAGCCATACTCCCAGGCCAGCAAGGGGTTGGAAAGTGAGCCGCGATAGCGCCGCCCGCGGTGTTGCACGAAACTGCGCCAAAGGGCCCGGCCAGCCTGGCGGCCGCCAGGCTGGCGCTGGGGGCAGGGCGTCTGATCGTGACCCAGAGAAAGTGCAGTGAGCGCGGTGAGGCTGACGTGATGAAAATTTTCCCAGCCGTCAGCCGGATCGGCGCGTGGGGGGGCGGGGGAAGTCGCCGCTGCCATCAAGGTTTCCCACTGGGTTTCCCACTGCTGGCGCTGCGTCAGTCCACGTATAACGCCATGCTGGCGGGCCTGATGCCAGCTGACTGCGTTTGTCTGGCACCAGGCGGCGACGGCGTCATCGCGGGCATGGCTCCAGGCGTTGCCGGTTTCCTGGTGTGAATGCAGGACAAAGTGGCCATAGCGTGTTTTAAGCGCCTCGAGCAGCGCCAGCATACTGCCCTGCCAGCAGCACAGTGGCAGGCCTAACCCGGCAAGTGCCTCGGCCAGGTCCACAAGGCACTCAGCCGCGAACTGCCAGTGGCGCAAGGCGCTATCCGGCGTTTGCCACTGCGCAGGCTCAATGGCAAAAACAGGCAGTACCGGGCCATCGGCGGCTGCCTGATGTAAGGGCTGATGATCATGTATCCGCAGGTCGCGTTTGAACCATACGACCTGAACAATACGGTCTCCTGGCATGGGGCATCCTGTTGGCGACCCTTGCAGGGCCAATGGCACCTGGCGCTTGAGATGTCATTCCTGATCATGGCGCATGGGCATGACTGGACGCACCGATGCATCCATTTCCAGCGTTTCGCCATTATCAAAGTTCAGGCTCAGCTGGACCTGATCACCTTCGGTGACAGAGGTCTGCAGGCCAATCAGCATAAGATGCAGGCCACCGGGTGCCAGCGTCGTAGAAGCACCCGCGGGTACCTCAATGGCTTCAACCTGACGCATTTGCATCACGCCGTCTACATCAACATGGTTATGCAGCTCGGTATGCTCGGCAATACTGTTGTCGGCACTGATCAGACGAACCGCACGCTCACTGTTATTGTGCAAGGTCATGAAGGCGGCGGTGGCAGGAGAGCCAGGCGGCACCTCACGCACGTAAGGGTCATCAACGGCCAGGTTATCGGCACTGGCCGTGGCAGCCACTAACAGGGTGCCCAGGGCAAGCATTGCAAAGCGTAATCTTGGCATAAGAATTCTCTGGTGTGGTAGTGGAAAAAGCAGTAGAAAAACAGTGGTCGCTAATGTCTATAGTCTACTGTTTTTATTATAGGCGTTTTAATGGGATATCTTCGCTGCTGTGCGACACTTCGCTCCAGGCGGGCGAAGGTGGGCACCAGCCTTGCTGCCATAAACGATGGTTTTCAAGGGTGCCGGAACAGGGTAGCGTTAACCTTTTTCAAAATCAGAGGCTCATTTCAAGGAGGCATCAGCATGTATATCGCCATGAACCGTTTTCGTATTGCGCCGGGTCGGGAAGAGGACTTCCTGGACATCTGGCGTAACCGTGACAGCTATCTGGATGAAGTGCCGGGCTTCAAGTCGTTTCATATGCTCCAGGGCGAGCGCAAGGAAGACTGCACGGTCTTTATTTCCCACAGCGAATGGGCATCGGAAGACGCCTTTCGCGCCTGGACCAGATCCGAGGCGTTCCGCAAAGCGCATGCCAACGCCAAGGCGCCTGAGGGTATCTACCTGGGCCCACCGCAGTTTGAAGGCTATGAGGTCGTGCTTTGAGCCAACACCTCTGGTAGTGACGTCTGATCCGTGTCGGCCCGTCGGTCCCGTCGGGCCTCCTCAACCAGCCAGTCATGTACGGCAGCCACGCGGCGGTCATCCAGTGCCCCCGGCGCATGCACAATGCCATATTGTTTGCCGGTGGCCACACGCTGGCCAAACAGTGTGGTCAAGGCCCCACTTTCCAGCTCATCGGTGATCAGGGTGCGTCGGGCAATGGCAACCCCCATACCGGCAATGGCGGCTTCCATGGTCAGTTGATTACGGTTGAAGGTATAACCGCGGTGCACGTTGATATGCGGCGCCGCGATAGCGTTCAGGTAATGCTCCCACTCGGCGTAGTCATGGCTGCCGCGCCAGGCCGTCACGTCGTGCAGGAGCGGAAAATGCGCCAGGTCTTCCGGGCTCTCCAGCGGTGGGCGGCCTGCCAACAGGGCGGGGGCGCATACCGGGAAAATCAGTTCATCCATCAAAGGGGTAATACTGAAGCCCGGGTAATAGCCGTCGTTGAGATCAATCGCCAGGTCAAAATCCCCGTCGCGCAGTGAGATATTGCTGTCTTCGGCGATAATCTGCAGTTCAATATCCGGAAAGCGCGCCTGAAGCGTTGGCAGGCGCGGCATCACCCATTTGTTCAGAAATGACGGTACGCTGCGCAGGCGCAGAATGCCGCTCATCACCCCTGAGCGCAGCCGGTGCACCTCCTGTTCCACTGCCTGATAAGCCTCCCCTGTCACTGCCGCCAGGCGTTGTCCTTCGTCGGTGAGCTCCAGGCGTCGGGTCAGGCGCCGGAAAAGACGGAACCCCAGGCGCGATTCAAGCTGCTTGATCTGCTGGCTGATAGCTCCCGTAGTGACATGCAGTTCTTCAGCCGCGCGGGTGAAGGATAGGTGCCTGGCGCTGACGCTGAAGACCTTGAGCCAGGCATGGGTCTGGGCATTGAGGTGTCGGTTCATCGTTTAGTTTTACTAAATTCAAGGAGAGATATTTTCGATTGTACTTGGCTGGCTGCCCCATCAACAATAGGTTTCACGTTTAACTGAAGCTGATGGACTGAAAGATGCTTTAGTAAAATTAACTTATAACCATAACATTGTCTTGAAGGCGATGCTCGGTGTCGCCTGGGGGTAAGCAGGATGTCAATCAGTGTGTTCGATCTGTTCAAGATAGGTGTCGGGCCATCAAGCTCGCATACCGTGGGGCCAATGCGTGCGGCCTTTGATTTTCTGGCTGAACTGCGTGTTCAGCAAGTGGTGTCTCAGGTGGCGAGGGTTGAAGTGCAGCTCTATGGTTCCTTGTCTGCCACCGGCATTGGGCATGGTACCGATCGGGCCGTGATCATGGGGTTGATGGGAGAGCGCCCGGACCGGATTGACCCAGGCGTGATCGGATCGCGTATTGAAACCCTGCTGGCCACCCAGACATTGCTGCTCGACAACCGGTTGGCCATTCCCTTCGACTGGGTGAGGGATATGCAGCTACACGATGAATCTCTGCCTCATCATCCGAACGCCATGCGCCTGATTGCCTACGGTGCCAGGGGTGAGCTGTATCGCAATACCTATTATTCGGTCGGCGGCGGCTTTGTGGTGGACGATGCCCAGGCACAGGAGGGTGTTCTGGATAGTGACACCACCGTGCTGCCCTATGATTTCAACTCTGCCGCCGAACTGATGGCACTGTGTCACCAGCATGGCCTGAGCATCAGTGGCTTGATGCTGGAAAACGAGAAGGCCTGGCGCAGCGAAGCCCAGGTGCGCGCCGGGCTGTGGGAGATCTGGCGGGCCATGCAGGCCTGCGTGGAAGCCGGATTGCAGAGCACGGAACGTATCCTGCCGGGCGGTTTGAACGTCAGGCGCCGGGCAGCCAGCCTGCATCGGCGGCTGGAGATCTTTGAGGATAACCCCAGCCTGATCACCTCGACGTTTTCAGCCATGGACTGGGTCAACGTCTTTGCCCTGGCAGTCAACGAAGAGAACGCCGCCGGTGGGCGCATGGTCACTGCTCCCACCAACGGGGCCGCCGGAATCATCCCTGCCGTGCTGCACTATTATATGAAATTTCGGCCGGATGCCTGTGAACGCAATGTGGTGGATTTTCTGCTTGCGGCCGGAGCGGTGGGTATTCTGTGCAAGAAAAATGCCTCTATTTCCGGTGCCGAAGTAGGGTGTCAGGGAGAAGTCGGCTCGGCCTGCGCCATGGCCGCTGCCGGGTTGGCCGAGGTGATGGGTGGCAGTGTCGGCCAGGTGGAAAACGCAGCTGAAATTGGCCTGGAACATAATCTGGGGCTGACCTGCGACCCGGTAGGCGGGCTGGTGCAGGTGCCGTGTATCGAGCGTAATGCGATTGCCTCCGTCAAGGCGATCAACGCTGCCCAGATGGCGCTGCGCGGCGACGGTGAGCACTTTATCTCCCTGGATAAGGCCATTCGCACCATGCGCGATACCGGCCGTGACATGCAGGACAAGTATAAGGAAACCTCCAAGGGAGGTCTGGCGGTCAATGCCATTGAGTGCTGATCATTGAGCGTCTGATTAACGTTTGGAGAGGCAGTGGATAACACCCTGGTCAGAGAAGGGAGTCACCTCCCGCGTGTCTTTTCTGACCAGCCTCGAGAGCGACACTGGCATATGCAAAAGCGACACTTGTCGAGCCTGGAAGCGCTGAAACATGAATTTGTAGAAAATGCATATGCCAAAATGCCTCATAAGCGTTACATTCGCGCTAGGCATGCCTTTCGGCGACAGACCACCCACAGGCCAGGTCGCAGAAAGACTGAAAACAGATACAAAAAAAATCGCTGAAGCGATGGGTGGCTGAGAGGAGGTTCAATCATGACAACCAACAAAGAGAGGACGGGTGCGCCTGCGGTACAGACCATTGGTTTTTTACTGTTGGATAACTTCACACTGATTTCATTGGCGTCAGCCATCGAGCCGCTGCGCATGGCCAATCAACTGGCAGGTCGCGAGCTCTATCGCTGGTTCACCATCAGCCTGGAGGGCAAGACGGTGAACGCCAGCGATGGTCTGAAGACCGTGCCGGATGCCAGCACTTCAACGCCGCTGGCGCTGGATATGGTCATCGTTTGCGGAGGCGTAGGCCCCAGCCGCAGCGTGCAGCGTGAACATATCAGCTGGTTGCAGTCCCAGGCGCGGGCATCACGGCGTCTGGGGGCGGTTTGCACCGGCAGCTGGGCGCTGGCCAAGGCGGGCTTGCTGGATGGCTATGAAACCAGTGTTCACTGGGAGTGTCTTGCGGCCATGCAGGAGGCGTTTCCCCGAGCAGCACTTTCCACCCGCCTGTTTACCATTGATCGTGACCGGGCAACGGCCTCCGGTGGCGCCGCACCGCTGGACATGATGCTCAACCTGATCGGGCGCGACCATGGGCGTGAACTGTCGGCAGGGATTTCCGAGATGTTCATCTGCGAACGGGTACGCGGCGAGCAGGATCTGCAGCGGGTCCCGCTCAAGCACGTGCTCGGCACCACCCAGCCCAAACTGCTGGAAATCGTGGCGCTGATGGAGGCCAATCTCGAGGAGCCGATTGGCCTGGACGAGCTGGCGCAATATGTCAGTGTTTCGCGACGCCAGCTGGAACGCCTTTTCCAGAAATACCTCCACTGTTCCCCCTCGCGCTACTATCTCAAGTTACGCCTGACCCGTGCCCGCCAGCTGCTCAAGCAGACCTCCATGCCGATCATTGAAGTGGCCACGGCCTGTGGCTTTGTATCCACGCCGCACTTTTCCAAATGCTATCGTGAATTCTTCGGGATCCCGCCCCGGGATGAGCGTCTTGGGATCAATGGCCGGGCGCCGGTGAAATCAGTGCTGGAAATGAGTGCTCTTGACCCTTTACGTAACGATGAACCCGCCGCGCCGGTATCCAGCGCGGTACTGGCGCTGGCTCAGGCCCAGGGTGAACCGACCTACGCCAGCGTCCGCCTGCTATAGCCCCGGGCAGAAGAGGGTTTTGACGGTCCGCAAACCGCGCCTTATGAGAATGGGGCGCGGTTCATTTTTTGTGCGCTATTTCCGAGCGTTGCGCAATTACGACACCGCTGACGCTTTTGGAATTCCACCTGTCGTTTTCAAACGCTGTGGCACGGGTGGGGGGCGCTATGCTGCCGACACATTAATTGCATAGACGTGTTGGAGCCCCAGCCATGACCCCGCGTGAACTACACGATGACAGCATCATTATTGACGGCCTGGTGATTGCCAGATGGAACCGTGAACTGCTTGAGGATATGCGCCGCGGTGGCCTGACAGCAGCCAACTGCACGGTATCCGTGTGGGAAGGGTTTCAGGCCACGGTGGACAACATCGTCAGCACACGCCAGCTAATGGCGGAAAGCAGTGACCTGGTGCGGCCTGTTCACACCACGGCCGACATCCTGCGCGCCAAGCAGGAGGGCAAGACAGGCATTATCTTTGGCTTCCAGAATGCCCACGCCTTTGAAGATCAGATTGGCTACGTGGAGATCTTCAAGCAGCTTGGCGTTGGCATCGTGCAGATGTGCTACAACACCCAGAACCTGGTCGGCACCGGCTGCTACGAACGAGACGGTGGATTGTCCGGGTTCGGGCGCGAGATTGTGGCCGAAATGAACCGTGTTGGCATGATGTGCGACCTTTCCCATGTGGGCAGCAAAACCTCTGAAGAGGTGATCCTCGAATCGCAAAAGCCGGTGTGCTATTCCCACTGCCTGCCCTCCGGGCTCAAGGAACATCCGCGCAACAAGTCTGATGAAGAACTTCGCTTCATCGCCGACCACGGCGGTTTTGTCGGCGTCACCATGTTCACCCCCTTTCTGCGCGCGGGCGTCAACGCCACTGTGGATGATTACGTGGAAGCCATTGACTACGTAATGAATATTGTCGGAGAGGATGCCATCGGTATCGGCACCGACTTTACCCAGGGGCATGATCAGGCCTTCTTTGAATGGCTGACCCATGACAAGGGCTATGCCCGCCGCCTGACCAGCTTCGGTGAAATCATCAACCCCAAGGGTATCCGTACCATTGGTGAGTTTCCCAACCTGACGGAAGCACTGCTGAAACACGGCTTCAGCGAATCCCAGGTGCGCAAGATCATGGGCGATAACTGGGTGCGTGTTCTCAAGGATGTCTGGGGTGAATAGGTCCTGAAAGCCAGACAGACATGCAGACAGATGCCCAACCCATCCAACAACCAGCCAAAAATAACGCCATAAGGAACGCCGCTGTGACGACGACTGCCCCTGAACTGCCTATTGAAGTGGATTGCGAAACCGGTGTCTGGACAACCGATGCACTGCCCATGCTGTACGTGCCACGCCATTTTTTCATCAATAACCATATGGCGGTAGAGGACGCCCTGGGGGCTGAAAAGTATGCCGAGATTCTCTATCACGCCGGTTACAAAAGCGCCTGGCACTGGTGCGAAAAAGAAGCCGAGCTGCATGGATTAAGCGGCACCGAGGTGTTCGAGCATTACATGCAGCGGCTTTCCCAGCGCGGCTGGGGCCGGTTTATCACCGAGCAGATTGACCTCGAGGCCGGTACCGCTCGGGTGCGCCTGGAAAACAGCGCCTTTGTCTATCAGCTGGGTAAAACCGGGCGCAAGGTGGAATACATGTTCACCGGCTGGTTTGCCGGTGCCATGGATCAGATTCTGAAAGCGTCCGGAAGCGATCTGCACACCGTCGCCGAGCAGACCCAGAGTGCCGCCGAACCAGGCTGCAACGTGGGTTACTTTGAAGTCACTCCGCGTTTGCAGTCCGCGCTTTAAAGGAGACAGTACCGATGGCATTCGAGGCAATCTTCCAGCCGATCGAGATTGGCAAACTCACTGTCCGTAACCGGGTGGTCAGCACCGCCCATGCAGAAGTGCATGCCACGGACGGTGGCATGACCACAGAGCGTTACGTCAGATACTACGAGGAGAAGGCCAAAGGCGGGTGTGGCCTTTGCATCTGCGGCGGTTCATCGGTTGTCTCGATTGACAGCCCTCAGGGCTGGTGGAGCTCGGTTAACCTGTCCACGGATCGCATTATCCCGCATTTTCAGAACCTCGCCGATGCCGTGCACAGGCATGGCGGCAAGATCATGATCCAGATTACCCATATGGGTCGGCGTTCGCGCTGGGACGGCTTTGACTGGCCGACCCTGCTGTCGCCTTCCGGCATTCGTGAACCGGTTCACCGTTCCACCTGCAAGACCATTGAGGAGGAAGAGATCTGGCGGGTGATCGGCGACTTCGCTCAGGCCGCCCGGCGCGCAAAGGAAGGTGGCCTGGATGGCGTTGAGCTATCGGCCGTGCATCAGCACCTGATCGACCAGTTCTGGAGCCCGCGGGTCAATAAGCGCACCGATCAGTGGGGCGGCAGCTTCGAGAACCGCATGCGTTTTGGTATGGAAGTACTCAAGGCCGTGCGTGCGGAAGTCGGTGACGACTTTGTGGTGGGCATGCGTATCTGTGGCGACGAATTCCATCCCGATGGCCTCAACCAGGATGACATGAAGCAGATCGCGGCCTATTACGATGCTACCGGCAAGGTGGATTTCTTTGGCGTGGTGGGCTCCGGCTGCGATACCCATAACACCCTGGCCAACGTGATTCCCAATATGAGTTACCCGCCGGAGCCTTTCCTGCATCTGGCAGCAGGCATCAAGGAGGTGGTCAGCGTTCCGGTGATTCACGCCCAGAACATCAAGGATCCCAATCAGGCCCAGCGTATTCTGGAAGGCGGCTATGTGGATCTGGTCGGCATGACCCGGGCGCATATTGCCGACCCGCATATCATTGCCAAGATCAAGATGAATCAGGTCGACCAGATCAAGCAGTGCGTGGGGGCCAATTACTGTATCGACCGTCAGTACCAGGGGCTGGATGTGCTGTGCATCCAGAATGCGGCAACGTCGCGGGAATATATGGGACTGCCACATATTATCGAGAAGTCTGACGGGCCAAGCCGCAAGGTCGTGGTGGTCGGCGGCGGCCCGGGCGGGATGGAAGCGGCGCGGGTGGCCGCCGAGCGTGGTCATGACGTAGTGCTGTATGAGGGAGGGCCAGAGCTTGGTGGCCAGATCACCATTGCGGCCCAGGCTCCCCAGCGCGACCAGATTGCCGGTATCACCCGCTGGTACCAGCTGGAGCTGGCGCGCCTGAAAGTCGATGTACGTCTCAATACCCGCGCCGACGCCGCGGAACTCAACGCCCTGCAGGCGGATGTCGTGGTGCTCGCCACCGGTGGTCAGCCGTTTCTGGACCAGACCCCGGAGTGGGGCTATTCGCCAGTGGCGGAAGACAGCCTGGTGGTCAGCAGCTGGGATATCCTCAACGGCAAGGTTGCGCCCGGCAATAACGTGCTGATCTACGACACCATCTGTGAGTTTGCCGGCGTTTCGGCGGCTGATTTTCTGGCTGACAAAGGCGCCAGGGTGGAAATCGTCACTGACGATATCAAGCCCGGCGCGGCCGTGGGAGGCACCACTTTCCCGACCTATTACCGCAGCCTGTATGAAAAGGAGGTCATCATGACCTCGGACATGATGCTGCATAAGGTCTACCGCGAGGGCGATCAGCTGGTGGCGGTGCTGGAAAACGAGTACACCGGTCAGCAGGAAGAGCGGGTGGTCGATCAGGTGGTCGTTGAAAACGGTGTGCGCCCGGATGAAACCCTGTATTACGCACTCAAGGAACAGGCGCGCAATCATGGCCAGCTTGATCTTGAAGCCCTGTATGCTGCTCAGGCGCAGCCCTGCCTGAGCAGCGAAGGTGAGGGTTACCTGCTGTTCCGGCTGGGGGATTGCACCGCCCCGCGGAATATCCATGCAGCCATCTATGATGCCCTGCGGATCTGCAAGGATTTGTGATTGTCCAGCACTTGCGCTGCTCCAGAACGAGGTGATTGCCATGCTTGAAACGCTGCTGCCCATTGTCATTCTTGCGTCACTGGCGCTGGCCGGTCTAGGCGCCTGGCGTCGCATCAGCCTGTGGCGCCAGGGGCGCGCGGCCCCGGTCGCTCTGTTCAAGGGGCTGATGGCACTGCCCCGCCGCTATCTGGTAGATCTGCACCATATTGTGGAGCGCGACCGCTATATCTCGCATACCCACGTGGCTACCGCGGGGGGCTTTGTGGCCGCTGCCGTGCTGACGCTGGTGGTTCATGGCCTGGGGCTGGCGGGCGGGGTGCTGGGCTGGTTGCTGTTGCTGGCCAGTGCGGTCATGTTTGCGGGCAGTATTCTGGTGGCAAAACGTCGGATCAACCCGCCCGCGCGCCTCTCCAAAGGCCCCTGGATGCGCCTGCCCAAGAGTCTGATGGCGTTTTCAGCGGGTGTCTTTCTGGTGACTCTGCCAACCGTCGGCGTGTTACCGCCGGACGCGGGCTACTGGCTGTTGGGCCTGGTACTTCTGGCGGTCGTCAGTGGCGGCCTCGCCGAAATGTTCTTCGGTATGACCTGGGGGGGGCCTATGAAGCACGCCTTTGCTGGCGCGCTTCACCTGGCCTTTCATCGTCGTCCTGAACGCTTTTCCACGCCCGCGGGTGCTGGACGCTCCACTGGCCTTAAAGCTTTGAATCTGGACGATGACAAGGCACCGCTGGGAGTCGAGAAACCGACTGACTTTACCTGGAACCAACGGCTCGGTTTTGATGCCTGCGTACAGTGCGGGCGCTGTGAAGCGGTGTGTCCCGCCTTTGCTGCCGGGCAGCCGCTCAACCCCAAAAAGCTGATTCAGGATATGGTAGTCGGCATGGTCGGCGGCTCTGATGCCGGCTATACGGGCAGCCCCTATCCGGGCAAAGCCGTGGGTGAGCACCACGGCGACCCACACGGCCCCATTGTGGCCCGCGAAGGCCAGGCGCTGCTGGATGCCGAGACACTATGGTCCTGCACCACCTGCCGCGCCTGCGTGGAGGAGTGCCCGATGATGATCGAGCATGTCGATGCCATTGTGGATATGCGCCGTCACCTGACTCTGGAACGCGGCCAGACCCCCAACAAGGGCGCCGAAGTGCTGGAAAACCTGATTGCCACGGATAACCCCGGCGGCTTTGATCCCGACTCGCGCCTGCACTGGGCGGCGGATCTGAATCTGCCCAACATTGCCGATCTTGGCCAGGTGGATGTGCTGCTGTGGCTGGGTGATGGCGTCTTTGATATGCGTAATCAGCGCACCCTGAGAGCCTTCGTCAAGGTGCTGAGAGCCGCCGGTGTCGACTTTGCAGTGCTGGGTAATGCCGAGCGTGACAGCGGTGATGTGGCCCGGCGCCTGGGCGATGAAGCGACGTTTCAGGCCTTGGCCAAACGCAATATCGCCACCCTTAACCAGTATCAGTTCTTGAGAATTGTCACCTGTGACCCGCACAGTTTCCATGTGCTCAACAACGAGTACGGCGAGCTGGGGGGGAATTATCACGTCAACCACCATTCCACCTTTATTGCCGAGCTTTACCGCGAGGGGCGACTGGCCTTCAAGCCCTGGAAAGGCGGTAGCGTGACCTATCACGACCCCTGCTACCTGGGGCGCTATAACGGTGAATACGACGCCCCGCGTGACGTATTGAAAGCGCTGGGTATCGAGGTCAGGGAAATGCAGCGTTCCGGCTACCGTTCGCGCTGCTGTGGCGGCGGCGGTGGGGCGCCGATCACCGATATCCCCGGCAAGCAGCGGATTCCTGACATGCGCATGCAGGACGTCGGCGACACCGGGGCTGACCTGGTGGCGGTGGGCTGCCCGCAATGTACGGCCATGCTCGAAGGCGTGGTGGATGCTACTGCCGAGGTGCGTGATATAGCCGAACTGGTGGCCGATGCTCTGGTGACGTCGCCTGCCAGGGTTCAGGCTGAGGAGGTAACCGCATGACTGAACTCAAACGCCGTAACCCACGTCTTGAGTGGATTGCCCGCAACCGTCTGCATCCGGAGCATGCCCGCGTACTGGCCACATTGGGCCGGGGGCAAGCCAGCGAATGGCAGGGCCCCAATGGCCTGAGGCGCAGGAACCCTCATGCCATCGGCTTTACTGGCCCTAACGGCATCAAGCGGATTGACCGCAGCGGTGCCCAGCAGGAAGGTGCCCGCCAGGCCAGTGGGGCGGCCCAGGTGCCGGAAAGCCGCCGCGCGGTGGTGATCGAGTCACCGGCCTTTTATGTCGCCGTGGTGCCGGATATGACGGGGGGCCGCCTTTCATCCCACGATAAAGATCTGCTTGGCCTGGCCCGCCAGCTGGCGGACGCCAAGGG
>NZ_VMQS01000036.1:1664-3123 GCF_007625055.1 Halomonas sp. | reverse complement strand
GTGTGGCGGATCGAGCCTGATGGTTCAGCACCGCTGGGTTGGGGGTGCACGGCGCGGGGAGCGGCGGACAGCCTGGATATCCAGCGTCCGTTGCCCAGGGTAGTGCTGGCGCTGGCGGAATGCGCAGAGCCGGTTGACCAGAGCCGCCATGCCGCCGAGACGCTGACCCTGGAAGGCACGCCGTCGGCGTTTGCTACGCGCATCAGTGATCAGGGGGCGGTGGCCGTCGACCCGGCCAGCATTGCCCTGGCTGAGGCGGAATTCATTCTTTCCGGCGGTAACGGTGTCAGGGATTGGGAGGGCTTTCATCAGGCTGCCAGGGCCTTGGGTGCCACCGAAGGTGCATCACGGGTGGCCGTCGACGATGGCTTTATGGCCCGTGACCGCCAGGTGGGTGCCAGTGGTACCTGGGTGACGGCACGGGTGTATCTGGCAGTGGGTATTTCCGGTGCCATTCAGCACCTGCAGGGTATACAGAGCTGCGACAAGGTGATCGCCATCAACATGGATGCCGGCTGTGACATGATCAAACGCGCCGATCTTGCGGTGATTGGTGACAGTACGCAGATTCTGGCCGCGCTGGTGGCCAGGGTTCAGCAACAGGGAGGGGCGCGTGATGCAGCCTGATAAAGCGCTGGATATGTGTGTACTGGTCTCACTGGGCCGTCATCCGCTCACCGGGCGCCCACGCCGGGCTGATCACGATGCCCGTGGCGTAGAGCTGGCCCTGGGGGTTGAGTCCCAACACGCCAATGCCCGGCTGGAACTGGTGCACGCCGGTAGCTGTAGTACCGACAGTGAAACCGCACTGCGAAGCTATCCGGGTATGGCCAGTCTGCCGTCGATGACCCTGCTGGAGCAGGAAGAAGGCGCCGACGTCATTCCGGTGCTGGGTGATTACCTGGCCCAACGTGAGCCGCAGCTGGTGCTGACCGGATGCCGGGCGGAATGCGGCGAAGGCTCAGGGCTGTTGCCCTACGCACTGGCAGAGCGCCTGGGCTGGCCGGTGGTCAACAACCTGGCGGCTATTGAACATATCGAAAACGGGGTGGCCACCGTGCTGCAGGCCCTGCCACGTGGGCAGCGCAAACGCCTGCAGGTACGCCTGCCCGCCATCATGAGCGTGGACAGCGCTGCGCCGGCACCACGTCAGAGTGCCTTTGGCCCCGCGCGGCGGGCACAGTTTGATGCTCAGGCGCTGGCCTCCGAGCCCGATACAGAGCTGGCGCAGTGGTCGCTTTCAGCGGCGCGCAAACGGCCTAAACGGCTGAAGATCGTCAAAGCCACATCCGCAAGGGAGCGTTTCAAGGCCGCCGCTGCAAAAGCCGAAGGCGGCTCGGGGCAGGTGCTTGATGGGGTGAGTGCCGATCAGGGTGCTGACGCCATTTTCAAGTTGCTCAATGAAGAAGGTGTGCTGCGCTGATCCTGAATCGGTCGCAGTTGTCAGAAAGGGCAAGGC
>NZ_VMQS01000036.1:0-1564 GCF_007625055.1 Halomonas sp. | reverse complement strand
AGAGAGGAAATCATCATGAATCAGGGTAATCGCGGTGTCGTCTATAAAGGGCCGGGTAAGGTGGCCGTTGAAAGCATTCCGTTCCCGGAGTTGGCACTTGGCAAGCGCAAGTGCGAGCACGGTGTCATCCTGAAGGTCATCACCACCAATATCTGCGGCAGCGACCAACACATGGTACGTGGCCGTACCACGGCGCCTGAAGGCCTGGTGCTGGGCCACGAGATCACCGGTGAGGTGATCGAGTGTGGCCGTGACGTGGAATTTCTGAGCGTGGGTGACATCGTCTCGGTGCCGTTCAATATTGCCTGCGGGCGCTGCCGTAACTGCAAGGAAGGCCAGACAGGTATCTGCCTGAACGTTAACCCGGCGCGCCCGGGGGCCGCCTATGGCTATGTCGACATGGGCGGCTGGGTTGGCGGTCAGACGGAATACGTCATGGTGCCCTACGCGGACTTCAACCTGCTCAAGTTCCCGGATCGAGAGCAGTCGATGGAAAAAATCGGCGACCTGACGCTGCTGTCGGATATCTTCCCGACCGGCTTCCATGGCTGCTATACCGCAGGCGTCGGCCCTGGCAGTACTGTCTACATTGCCGGCGCCGGCCCGGTGGGCCTGGCCGCTGCGGTATCGGCACAGCTGCTGGGCGCAGCGTGCGTGATTGTGGGTGACATGAACACCGAGCGTCTTGAGCAGGCTCGCAAGTTTGGCTGCGAGACCCTGGATCTGCGACAGGATACCCCGATGGCCGATATGCTCGAGCCCATCCTGGGTGAGCGTGAAGTTGACAGTGCCGTCGACGCAGTCGGCTTCGAGGCCCGCTGTCATGGTCATAATCACGCCCACGAGCAGCCTGCCACTGTGCTCAATGCCTGTATGGACGTCACCCGTGCTGGCGGCCAGATTGGGATTCCTGGCCTTTACGTCACCGAGGATCCGGGCGCCTCCACCAGTGAAGCCAGGCTGGGTAATCTGTCAATGCGACTCGGGCTGGGGTGGGCCAAATCGCACTCCTTCCATACCGGTCAATGTCCGGTAATGAAATACCATCGGCAGCTGATGCAGGCTATCCTGTTTGATAAGGTGCAGATCGCCAAGGCGGTCAACGTCCAGTTTATTTCCCTGGATGATGCACCGCGCGGTTATGCTGATTTTGATGGCGGTGTGGCCAAGAAATTTGTTATGGACCCCCACGGCAGCGTTGCCGCCTGATGCTTTGATGGGCCGCCTGAGGCCAGGCGGCCCCTGTATTACTTACCCCTGGATTAAGACCGAGATGCCATGACTGTTCATACAGAGATCCCCAAGCGCCGCCTGCGCGGCAAGCCACGCGGCCGCTCGTTGACCCCGGGCGCCATGGATGCCTTGCGTCAACTGCTCGGTGATGAACGCGAGCAGCCTCAGCGGCGTCAACGTGATCTGTTGATTGAGCATCTGCACGTGATTCAGGATGCCCTTGGCCACCTGCCACTGGCGCACCTGCGTGCGCTGGCGACTTACATGAACCTGCCGATGGCCGAGGTCTACGAAACAGCCACCTTCTATGCGCATTTTGATGTCATCCACG
>NZ_VMQS01000035.1 GCF_007625055.1 Halomonas sp. | reverse complement strand
TATCGTTTTCCGGGGTCTGGGCTGAGTTGACTGCAGCCTTGCCTGACAGGTCCTGAGGGTCAATTGCCTCGACTCTTACCCGTCCTGTCCCCGCCTCGATAAAGCCCAACTGGTAGGCGGCTGCATAGGAAAGGTCAATTTCACGTTCACTGTGAAAAGGCCCTCTGTCATTGATGCGAACAATCACAGAGTTGCCGCTATCCAGGCTGGTGACCCTGGCAAAAGTGGGTAGAGGCAGCGAGCGGTGGGCTGCCGACATCTTGTACATGTCGTAGATTTCACCGTTGGACGTGGCATAGCCATGAAATTTTTCGCCATACCAGGACGCTGTCCCTTCCTGCACGTAACCACTGGCATCGGGTAACACCTGATAGACCTTGCCCCACACTTCATAGGTTGAACGATTGCCCGCCCTGGAAAGGGGCTCCGACCTCGGTTCAGCATTCGGCACCTGAGACACATCCGGCGGGTCAAGCGGATAGGCATCCGCACTGATGGCATAGCGCCCATCGCTGGTGAGTTCGGCTGGTTCCGCCGGTGCTGACGCCGGCTCCTGACTGGCACAACCGGTCATTATCAGGGCAAAGGTCAGAGACCCAGGCACTAACCAGGTTGGAAGATTCGCCTGACAGCCAACACGGGTAACTTGCTTGATCATTGGACATCCCTTTCGCTTACCATGTCGTCCCCATTTATCGCCTTCAGAATGCCGGCATCCTTCACTGCTGCCTTTTCCGCAATGGCCTGTGCCAATTCGGTCACCGCCATGGCATAAAGATGGCTATGGTTATAGCGCATAATGACGTAGAAATTAAAGCCACCCAGGCGATAATCCTGTTCAACATCGCTTATATGCAGATACAGAGGAACCACCCGTCGTTCAGGATCGGACATGAAGGCTTCAGCCCCCTGACCTTGCGGCGTTATACCCACCTCCATTACATCGTTCAGCGTCAATGTCGGCGTACTGGACTGGTTGAACTCAATGGTGTCAGGTGGGCTTTTCGGGCCCTCTGCCTGTTGATAGATCGGCTCTCCTGCTTTCCAGTTGTGTTCTGCAAAGTAATTGGCAACACTGCCAATGGCATCAACCGGGTTGTTCCACAGATCCCGGATACCATCCTTGTCGAAATCAATCGCATAGGCCTGATAACTGGTAGGTATGAATTGAGGGTATCCCATCGCACCGGCATAGGAACCTCTCAACTCGGTCGGATCAACCCCTTGTTCAAAGGCGATTTCAAGCATGGCGGCCAATTCACCACGAAAGAAAGCGCCACGTGTCGGGTGGTGAAAACCCAGTGTAGCAAGCGAATCAAGTACCGGGTGCTTGCCTTTGAAGCGACCGTAGTAGGTTTCCACACCAATAATGGCGGTAATGATTTCTGCAGGCACCCCGAATTGCTGGGAGGCACGCTCCAGGGTTGGCAAGTGCAGGCGCATAAAATCAGCGCCCTGTTCGATACGCTCTTCTTTCAGGAATATATTGCGATACTCGTGCCATACCAGGCGGCGTTCGGCGGCACCATCCATGGCATCCAGCACCTCTTGACGGTAGGACGTTCTTGCCAGAACATCATGTAACCAATGCTGGGGCAGACCCTCTGCGGACAGCTCCGCCACGAGAGCAGCAGTATCAGGATGATCGTCAGGATGAAAACTCGCTACCTCGGATGCACTGACTGCTGCACTGGATACCCCCCCTCCTGCCATCAGGTACATCAGTATACAGACACACCGAAAGCCCTCCCTTGCCTTTGTCATCAATAAGACTCCTTATGGATTATCGTTGTATGCATTAACGCGGCAGAAGCCTGCGATGCGCATGAATGGACATCAAGATACCGAACCCCGCCAGCAGGGTAACGCTGGATGTGCCGCCATAACTGACCAGCGGCAAAGGTACTCCCACTACTGGAAGAAGGCCGCTGACCATACCAACATTAACAAAGACATAGATAAAAAAGGTCAGAATGATACTGCCTGCTACCAGGCGCCCGAAAGTATCCTGGGAAGCTCCCGCCAGCCATAGGCCACGGGAGACAATCAGAAAGTACAGCATCAGGGTCAGCAGCATCCCTACCAGGCCAAACTCTTCCCCCAACACGGCAATGATGAAGTCAGTATGACGCTCAGGCAGAAACTCAAGCTGAGACTGGGTCCCCTGTAACCAGCCTTTACCCCAAACGCCACCGCTGCCAATTGCGGTCGTCGACTGGATGATATTCCAGCCTGATCCTAAAGGATCAAAATTTGGATTCAGAAAGGTCAATACACGCTGACGCTGATAATCATGCAGGCTCATCCACAAAAAAGGCAAGGCCGACGCCAGCAAGGCCGCAGCGAAAGCAATCAAGCGCCAGGAAAGCCCTGCCAGAAGAACCACAATCACGGCAGCACTGGCAACCAACAAGGAGGTCCCCAGATCCGGCTGGGTGGCAATCAATACTACCGGGATACCAATAATGATAGCGCAGACCACAATGTCTCGCAGCCGGGGAGGCAACTGACATCGGTTCAGATAGGCAGCCACCATCAGTGGAACAGCCAGCTTCATCATTTCTGACGGCTGAAAGCGTATCACTCCGGGAATCACCAGCCAACGCTGCGCGCCCATCCCCATATCACCGAAAAACTCCACGGCCAGCAGCATCATTACCCCCACCAGATAGGCTGCAGGCGCCCAGCGTAAAAAGGTCGTTGGTGAAAACTGGGCAATCACCAGCATCCCGACCAGCGCCACCACAAAACGGATACTCTGGGCATAAACAACATCAATACGTTGTCCGGAGGCGCTATAAAGCACCACCAGACCGGAGATCATCAATACCAGCAACAACCCAACGAGTACCGGATCAATATGGATTTTCTCCCAGACGCTTTTGCGCCGCGCGATGCCACTGTCGGGCGGCCTGACGGGATAACCTCGCATAGAACGTGTCAGCTGTTGCCAAGGCATGGGTCAGTATCCTTTATCCATCAAGGTTGGCATCATCCTGTTCCAGAGTTTCGCGTACTTCCTCAACATCAGGCGTCTCATCTTCCAGCAGCCAGGCATCGGTCATGGCACGGGCGAGATGAGCGGCGTGGGTGCTGCCACCGCCCGCATTTTCGACAATTACCGACACGGCAATCTGGGGATTTTCCAAGGGGGCAAAAGCCATGAACAAAGCATGGTCACGTAAGCGCTCTTCCAGTTCTTCAGCGTCATAACGCTGATCCTGGCCGAGCGAGAACACCTGAGCCGTGCCAGATTTCCCCCCCATACGATAGTCAAGCCCCTCGCCCGTATGACGTGCTGTCCCTTCTTCGCCTGTCATCACCTTTTCCATACCCTGAAAGACATCGTCCCACCAGCCATCATTACTTAGCGCAATATCAGCGGGCGTCTCCGGCAGCTTATCAGGCAAGGGTGTATCGCCAATTTTTCGCGCCAGGTGTGGCTTGACCCATTTACCGCGATTGGCCAGGGTTGCTGTTGCGGCAGCAAGCTGTAGTGGGGTGATCTGCCAATAGCCTTGTCCTATACCAACCGAGAGGGTTTCGCCCGGGTACCAGGGCTGGTTGTAGCGTGCCTGCTTCCACTCACGGGAAGGCATCAAGGCAGCACTTTCACTCTGCACATCATGAGCAATACGCTGACCAAACCCGAAGGCGCTCATCTGCTCATGCAAGCGGTCAATACCCAGTTCATGGGCCAGCGAGTAATAGTAGGTATTGTTCGAGACCGCAATCGAGCGCTCAAGATCAACCCGCCCGTGCCCCCAGCGCAGCCAGTTACGGTAGCGTCGAGAATCGTTGGGTAATTGATAATAGCCCGGGTCGTTAATGGTCGTGCTGGGGGTACGCACTTCTTCACGCAATCCGGCCAGGGCAAGAAAAGGCTTGATGGTCGAACCAGGCGGATAATGCCCGCGAATGGCGCGGTTAAATAGCGGCAAATCCAGATCCTGCTGAAGACCACGGTAGTTCTCGACGCTGATGCCGGTGACAAACTGATTGCTGTCAAAGCCGGGTACAGATACCATCGCCAGAATATCACCGCTGGCCGGTTCAATCGCCACGATAGCGCCTCGTCGACCGTCCAGCAGTTCATAAGCCAACATCTGTAGCTCTTTATCAATCGTCAGCGTCAGGTTTTTTCCAGGAACAGGGTCGTTCTTACCTAGCTCACGCAAGACGCGCCCTCGAGCATTGGTTTCCACTTTGCGTAAGCCCGCTTCACCATGCAGTTCAGTTTCGTAAAAGCGCTCCACCCCGGTCTTGCCGATAAAGTGCGTGCCTGCATAGCTACCAGGGTCAAGGGATTTAAGTTCGTCAGCATTGATGCGCCCAACATAACCCAGCGCATGAGCCATGATGTCGGCGTCGGGATAATAGCGCAACAGCTGAGCTTCAACTTCGACCCCCGGCAAACGGTGGCGATTGACTGAAAGCCTGGCAATTTGGGTCTCGGTCAGATCACTCATCAATAGCGCTGGCTGATAAGGTCGCTGACGCTGGCGCGAGCGCTGCTTGAATGCCTCAATCTCTTCATCCGGCAGGGCCAGCAGCTCAATCAGAAAGTTCAGCGTTTCATCCAGGTCATCGACGCGTTCACGCACAAGGGTGAGGTTATAGGTAGGACGGTTTTCAGCCAGCATTTCACCATTGCGGTCAAATATCAGCCCACGGGTGGGTGGCAGCGGCTCAACGCGCACGCGGTTATTTTCTGATCGGGTAGTGTAGAGATCATGCTGGGCAACCTGAAGATAGCCCAGACGGCCCATCAAGAGCCCTGTCAGCAAGGTGACCACCAAGATAGCAAGGAAGGCGCGTACCCGGAAAATCTGTAGCTCAGTCTCACTATTTTTCAATGTCTCGGGGCGCTGCGGCATTAGGCAACCAGTTTCTCACTTAACCGGCAGCGGCGATCAACAATGGAGCTTTATCCAAACGCCATTTCCTTAACGCCACTGACTGTTGTATTTAATGATTAAGTATTTAACGATGATAAGGGTGCCCAACAAGTAGCGTCCAGGCACGATAAAGTTGTTCAGCGAGCATGATGCGAACCAGCGGATGAGGGAGAGTAAGAGGTGAAAGCGACCAGGTAACATCCGCCCTGGCTGACAATGCCGGGTCAAGTCCGTCGGGGCCACCCACCAGAAGTACGACATCCTTACCCAGCATTCGCCACTGGTCAGCTTCACTGGCCAGTTGCGGCGTTGACCAGGCGTTACCTTTTACTTCCAGCGCGACCAGGTATTCGTCACCTTTGAGCCTGGCATTGATACGCTCAGCTTCCTGCAGGCGAGCCTTGCTAACATCGGTATTTTTACCTCGCTGGCCCAGGGCAATTTCTTCAATGACCAGGCTGAAATCCCGTGGTAAACGTTTACGATACGTTTCGACTCCTTCATCTACCCAGGCTGGCATCTTGCTGCCTACCGCCAGCATGCGTAGTTTCATGAGTCGGTGACCTGTTCATCCATACGTTCACGCAACATATCATGAGCCAGCGCACTATCAGCCGGCAGATCTGCCCACAGACGTTCCAGGTCATACAAGGCACGCGCTTCAGGCAACATGACATGAATGACAACATCGCCAAGATCAACCAGCACCCAGTCGGCATTGGTTCCCCCTTCAACACCCCGTGGCTGCAGGCCTTGTTCCTTGGCTTTTTCTACCAGGTTTTGCGCCAGGGCCGATACATGACGGGAAGATGTACCGCTGGCGATGATCATCAGATCCGTTACATCCGTCAGTGGCGCTACGTCCAGGTAAGTAATATCACGGGCTTTCAGTTCTTCAAGTGCATCGACAGCGAGTGTTTTCAGTGTTTCGATTTGCATGACGTCTAGTTGCCAACCCCTTTGGTCGCGATGATAAAACTATTTAATCAGGAACACACAAAGGCCATTGTAACGGCTATTCTTATGACTGCCAGCGCTTATTGAAACCCGTCACACAATTTAAAACGTATATAGCTGCCGGGCATGAATCTGTTTTTCAACGGTTTCAGGCAGCAGATAACGAACGCTTCGGTGATCAGCAAGACGCTGACGTATCAAAGTGGCCGAAATAGCCATCGATGTCGGTAATGTCTGGGTCAGAAGCTTGCCTTTGGGTTCAGCCATCAATGACGACACACTATCGACTTCACGTTCGCCAATCAGTTCCTTGAGTGGCGCTGGACGGTCGGATTGGTAACCAGGTCGAGCAACGACCACCACATGCGCAAGCGCAAACAGTTGCTCTGGCTGGTGCCAATCTGCCAGGCGCAAGAACGCATCTTGCCCCAGCAGCATAACAAGGCGCGCGGCCTCACCGTATTCCTCGCGCAGTTCTGCTAGCGTCAAGGTCGAATAGGAAGGGCCTTGCCTGCGTAGCTCACGGCCATCGGCAATCAGACCAGGCGTGTCTTTTATGCCAGCTTCCAACAGCGCCAGCCTGTCTCGCGCCGACACCTGCGGGTGGCCACGTAAAGGGGGCCGGGGGGCAGGAATCATATGCAGCTTGTCGAGTTGCAAACACTCCGACACTTCAACGGCGCTACGCAAATGCCCCAGATGAACAGGATCAAAGGTACCGCCAAACATTCCCACCCGAAGCGCCGTCTCACTCATTGACGCACCTGACCATCGCCCAGCACTATATATTTCTGGGTTGTCAGGCCTTCAAGCCCTACCGGCCCACGCACATGAAGCTTGTCGGTGGAAATACCGATTTCCGCACCCAGACCATATTCAAAGCCATCAGCAAATCGCGTGGACGCATTCACGATTACCGAACTTGAATCCACACTGGCCATGAAATGGCGCGCAAGGTGATAGTTTTCCGTCACGATGGCATCCGTGTGATGAGAGCCAAAACGTTCGATGTGGTTAATCGCCTCGTCAATGCCGTCCACGACCCTGATAGACAGTACAGGCGCCAGGTACTCGGTTGACCAGTCATCTTCGCATGCTGCCAAAACGTCGGGCAAAAGCTTGCAAGTCAGTTCACAACCGCGCAGTTCAACCTGATGCTCACCATAGGCACTGGCCAGATGGGGTAGCAAGGCGTCCGCAATCGGCGCATCCAGCAGCAAGGTTTCCATGGTGTTGCAGGTGCCGTAGCGATGGGTTTTAGCGTTAACAGCGATTGACAGTGCTTTTTCAAGATCAGCACTGGCATCGATATAAACATGGCAAATGCCATCCAGATGCTTGATAACCGGCACACGTGCTTCCCGAGAGATTCGGTCTATCAATGACTTGCCGCCACGCGGAATAATCACATCGACAAATTCAGGCATACTGATCAACTCGCCAACCGCTTCACGATCAGTGGTGGCGACAACCTGCACGCTACCAGAAGGTAAATCGGCATCTCGCAGACCCGCCTGAATACACTTATTCAGGGCAGCGTTAGATGCACTGGCTTCCGAACCGCCGCGCAAGATACAGGCGTTACCTGACTTAAGGCACAAACTGGCCGCTTCCAGAGTGACATTGGGACGCGACTCATAAATGATTCCGATCACACCCAGCGGGACACGCATCTTGCCTACCTGAATACCACTGGGCCGCGCACGTAGACCGTCGATTTCCCCAACGGGATCAGGCAGTGCAGCCACCTGGTGCAAGCCTTCTATCATGGCGTCGACACGCGCATCGTTGAGCGCCAGACGATCGAGCAAGGCAGTGTCCAGACCGTTTTGCTGGCCACGTCGCAGATCCTCAGCATTAGCTTCAAGAACAAGACGCCGGTTACTTTCAAGGTGCTGGGCCATTGCCAGCAACGCATTATTTTTCTTCAGCGTATCAGCCTGACGCGTTTTACTGGCGGCATCACGCGCAGCGGCGCCAATCGCCTGCATATATGCGTTTATGTCCCCGCCTGTAGCTGACGTAGTTGCTGGGCTGAGGGTCGTATCCTTCATATTTTCTCCGCTATTAACTATTTGAAACGTTCTAATCCAATCTCTTCTATCGCAGGAACACCCTGTGATTATCCGCCTTAGCACGCAACGACGTAAAAATACTTATAAAGCGCAATCCAGATATATTGATGTGTAACAATGACGAACTACCCAGTCGTGGCGCCAACCTCCAATGTAACGTAAGCCTGACGTTAACCGATTTTGTTTGCTAAGGTGCGTAGTCATCTCATGCATGAATATCTAGGCCCCATGCAAAACAAATACAAAGTCAACATTTTGCGCGCAAACCTGCTGGCTGCGGCTGTCAGCCTGGCACTTCTGACGCCTGCGTATACCCTTGATTCATTGCTGGTCGTCTGGGTGGCCATCGGTTGGCTATTCTTTACGGCTCTGCTGCTTGACTTCACTCACAGGCGAACCACAAACATTCCCTGGCAGTTAATTCCCGGTATATTGGTGGCCGCCCTGCTGGCGACAACCCCTGAAAACAACAGCATGTTGATCTGGGTATGGGTTTCCATCTTCATGCTGCCACAAAGCAGCTGGGTAGTCATGCTGAACGCATTACTGGCCGCCACCAGCCTGTTTTTACTCTCGCCCTACCTGGCTTTCCCAGACCAATGGTTAATGTTTGCGGCACTATTGATGATGTGCATATTGTCGATCGCCCATGCCCATCAATTAAATATCATTAACAGCACCATTCGCCAGCGTGCCCGCCTGATACCTGGAATGAATATCTGGTCCAGTGAGCAGTTAGCACGTGACTTGCTTCGCGAACAGACACGCTGTGAGCGTGAAGGCATTCACGCTGAGCTGATTATTTTTCGGGTCAAGCGCCATCAGCTCTGGCAGACCGCACATCAACTTTGTCAGCTAATCTACCCTTTTGAAAATGTCTATCGTCTTGACAGCAGGAGCATCGCGGCAATAATCCTGTCTCGCAGTGTCAGTGAAGGCATTGAAAGACGCCAGCACCTGGTTCAGACAGTGCCTGACTCACGTGTTTCTCATTCGATTGCGGTATCAGACCTGGACGTTAAACAGCTTAATCTGAATAAGCTCCTTATGGATAAGCGAGCTTTATACATGCTGGAGTCTTTGTGATTGACACTGATATCTCGCGTCGCTTGATGACGATTGCCTACGTTACCAGCCTGCTATTGCTGATGACATATACTACATGGCTATATTTAATTGATCATCATGCCTTTTTTTTCACGTCGGCCTTCTCAACACTACTGGCGCTATCGGCCCTTCTGATGCATGTCGGTCGAGGGGTCAATGCCTACCTACCTCGCCTTATATTGCTGTGCTGTCTTTATCTGATGGTCAGCCAGGCGGTCCTGGAAACGTCTGGCAGCACTTCACCTCTATGGTTCGGGCTTCCCATTGCGGCATCAATGATTCTCTTGCCGCTTATTCCAGCACTAGGACTGAATATACTCGTGCTGCCAGCCTGGTGGTGGCTACTGGCACAATCGGGTGATGAGGAAATCTGGAAAAGTATTATCACACTGCTGCTGTTACTTGCATTACCGCGCTGGGAGCATCTGCGCCGTCAAGCATTGCTGTATGCCACAGACCCTAATGACAGTGAGTGTAACGCTTACCAGCGTGATGCTCTAAAAGATCGCCTACGCGATGAACACCAAAGGTCCAGCGTTCTCGGTAAGCGCCTGGCCGTATTGGTGATACATCTTCCGCAGTTTGATATGGCAGGAGAGCAGTTTGGACGTCAAGCCCAGCTTGCTTTGCTGGAAAACTTGTGTGATGAGGTAATGGCAAGCTGCCGCGACCATGATCTGCTGGGACGTGCCAGCCAGGCGACGTTCTGGCTGGTGCTGCCTGACACCTCAGAAAGTGGTGCCTTGTTGGTGCGGGAGCGTTTAAAACGCAGCCTTTCCCGCTGTGTACTGGTTGAAACAGGCCAACTGGTTACCGATATTGTCGCTTACCAGCCCAGACGCCAGGAGCTTTTCCACCTGTTTGTACAGCGACTTGAAGAAAGCAGCCATGCCCCTGCCCATTCACTGCTCCAGACAAGCGCATAAGTCAGACGCAGTAACTCTCCTTTTTTACCGATGTTAACGTTATCATCCTCCACCGCTATGGTTGAGGAGCTATCCAGACATGGATTTTCTACAGCAGTTAAATCCAACACCTTTCATGCTGATGTTATTGATCGGTATTATTGCACTGCTGGAGTCCCTGGCCCTGGTTGGCCTATTGGTACCCGGTGTTGTACTGATTACCGCTGCAAGCTCTCTGGCAGGCCACCAGGAAATTGCCGTTTCATGGGTGTTGGCAGCTGCCTTTTTGGGTGCCATCAGCGGGGACCTGCTCAGTTTCAGGCTCGGTTACTGGGAAAACGGCCGTGTGTTAAGGCGATGGCCGCTTTCCCAATACTCAGGCTGGGTAATACGTGGCCAGCGGTTTTTTGACCGCTATGGCGCCTATTCTGTTTTTATTGGCCGCTTCATCGGCCCCGTCAGGCCCATTATCCCTCTGGTGGCAGGCATGATGCGCATGTCTCCCGTCACATTTCTGGGCGCCAATATTGGTTCTGCACTGCTGTGGGCACCTGCCTATACGCTGCCTGGTTACTGGCTGGGCCAAACCTGGCAACAACGCCTTGCCTTGCCTGCTGGGCTGGAAATAGCGCTCGTCACTCTGGCAGCCTGCATTGTTCTGCTTGCCGTACTTTTCTCTTGGGGTCGCCTGCAGACAAGCCGACAAGGGACGGTGTATCGCTGGTCATTACTTGCCGTAAAACGCCTTCCGCTGCTTAGGCGCCCCTGGCTGGCCATGAGCCAGCATGGCGATGTGCCGGTTGCCACCCTGTTGCTGCTGGTATTAAGCGTCGGAGGGCTATCCGCCTGCACGCTTTGGGTCATGGGTCAGCAAGGCTCAACCCCGCTGGATGCGTCGATACAGCAACTTTTCGACTGGCTGCGCAACGATATTCTGATGCATCTATCATCTACCTTGGCAAGCATCAGCGATCCATATGGCTTATGCGCCCTACTGGCGCCTTGGGGTATCTGGATACTGACCCAAGGTTACTGGGCATTGCTTGGCCACTGGCTGATTGCCCTGTCGGGCATTGGGCTACTCAATAGCCTGGGCACGGTATTGATTGGGCGTGAGCGGCCGCTTGGTACACAGCAACTGGCGGATTCAATGGCTTACCCCAGCGCCCATATATCCAGCGTTGTAGTGGTGGTGGGACTGACAGCGGGGTTTGTTGCCGCCAGGCTAGAACGCGCCCAGCGGGTGTGGGTTTATTGGGCAGCCATAGCAACGGTGTTACCTATAGCCCTGGCAGATCTGGTGCTGGGCGTTCATTGGTTCACAGACCTGGTTGGCGGCGCCTTGCTGGGTCTGATGGTATGCGCGCTGATAAGACTCAGTTGGCAGCAGCGTTCGCATGCTGACGTCTGGCTGCCCTGGCAGTGGCTTCTTCTTGCCTCTGGCGTAATGCTGATAGCACGCATGGCCTGGTTGCCTGCTGTCTGAGGGTCAGCCTAGGGCAAGCCATAGTCCTACGCCCACCATCAAGGTGCCCGCGATACGGTTCATCAAGCGCACATTGCCACTCTGACCCAGCATTCTGCGCAGGGTTTTACCGCCGGTGGCGTAGACCAGCATACTGGCAAGTTCAATGGTTAGTATGACGCTGATCAAGACACTTAATTGAGCTACCAGGGAGCGGCTACTATCCAGAAAAGGAGGCAGCAGGACCATGAAAAAGGCCCACCCCTTGGGATTCGCCACCGCCGTCAAGAACCCCTGAAGGGCTAGCTGGAGTCGGCCTGCTCCCGGGCCAGCCTCCAGCTCGGTGGGGATCGCCATACGCCCACGAGAGCGCCACATCATCAACCCCAGATAGCCCAGGTAAGCGCCACCCAACCATTTAAATACGGTAAACATCTCAGGGTGTTTGAGCATCAGCGCCGCCACTCCAGCGCCCGCCGCCATGGCCACCAGGCCAACGCCCAGCAGTTCTCCTGCCATCATCCATAAGGTTCGTCTCACTCCCTGAGTCATCCCCAGCACCATGGCAAGGGTCATACACATGCCTGGCGTTAACGAGACAAACAGAAAGGTCGGCACAAACACAGACAACGTTGCCCATGAGAGCATGAGTGGATTTCCTTGCGTCAATAGCGAATGGACTGCAGGCGGTCAGGACGACGCTTCACCCCAGCGTGGCATCAGATTATGGCTGATCTGCAGCTGGTTAAGAATCCGCGCAACGATAAAGTCAATCAGGTCCTCAATACAGCTTGGCTGATGATAAAAGCCGGGGGCAGCCGGCAGTATCACCACACCCATGCGGCTCAGGGTCAGCATATGCTCCAGGTGGATCGGGGAAAACGGCGATTCGCGTGGCACCATGACCAATGTGCGGCGCTCCTTGATCGCCACATCCGCGGCCCGCTCAATCAGATTATTGCTGGCCCCGGTAGCCACCGAGGAGAGCGTTCCCGTTGAGCAAGGGCAGATTACCATAGCCGATGGCGAACCCGACCCTGATGCCACCGGTGCCATCCAGTCCTCACGGCCAAAACAACGAATCTGACCCGTCTGGGCACCGCTGCGTTCGACCAGTGCCGCTGCCAGACGCTGGGGTTGAGCCGGTAATGAAATCTCCGTTTCGGTAGCAATGACCATATGTGCCGCCTTGGAAATCATCACCCAGACTTCGTGTCCAGCTGCGGCAAGCACGTCAATCAGCCGCAGACCATACTGGGCACCCGACGCACCGGTCAGCGCCACCGTTACCGGCGGTTTAAATGTTGTTGCCTGATTCAAGAAAATTCTCCAGTAAGCAATGGAATTTGCGCTGTGACGGTTTCAGGTTAACCAACGGACCTTCAAGGCTTCCAGCAAGCGTTCATGAATACCGTTAAAACCACCGTTGGACATCACCACGACGCGGTCCAGTGGGGCTGCCTCAGACACCACCGCCTTAACCAGTTCATCCATCTGATCGCAAAGGCTCGCCCGCTCACCCTGGGGTTCAATCAATGCCTGCATGGACCAGTCAATACCGGCCGGTTGATACCAGAAGATGTGGTCTGCATCAGCAACGCTGTCATTTAACCGCGTTTTCAAAGCGCCCAGCCTCATCGTATTTGAACGCGGTTCAATCACGGCAAGAAGCCGGCCTTTAGGAGTCGCCGCACGCAGCCCGCCAAGCGTTGCCGCAATGGCCGTCGGGTGATGGGCGAAATCGTCAATCACCTGAATGCCATTGACCTCACCACGCACCTCCTGACGACGTTTAGGGCTTTCAAAACGCGACAGTGCGGCACAACTGCGCGCCAGGTCAGCGCCGCAGGCATGGGCTGCTGCCAGGGCTCCCAACGCATTGCGCGCGTTGTAGTCACCATTCAGGGACCAGTCCACCACGCTGTCTTCTTCTCCCTGTGGAGTACGATGGATTACCTGAAAACGGCTGGCATCGTCACGCTCCAGCACCAGTTGCCAGTCACTATCCGCTCGAGCGCCGAAATGCTCCACCGGCGTCCAGGCTCCCTGCTCCAGAACGCGCTGCAGGGCGGGCTGGTCATCGGCTACCAGAAGCATTCCCTTAGCTGGCACAGTTCTTACCAGATGATGAAACTGCCGCTCAATCGCACCCAGATCAGGAAAAATATCAGCATGATCAAATTCAAGATTATTCAGCAAAGCAATGTGCGGACGGTAATGGACAAACTTGGAGCGCTTGTCGAAAAACGCCGTATCGTACTCGTCCGCTTCCACCACAAAAGGCGCATCAGGTTCACCCAGTCGAGCGGAAACGCCAAAGTTACGCGGAACGCCACCGATCAAAAAGCCGGGCTTGAGTCCACTGCTTTCAAGCAGCCAGGCCAGCAGGCTGGCAGTTGTGGTCTTGCCGTGGGTACCCGCCACGCCAATCACCTGACGCCCCTGCAGCACGTGCTCAGCCAGCCACTGGGCGCCTGATGTATAGGGCAATCCGCTGTCCAGCAGAGCCTCCACCTCGGCATTGCCGCGTGAAAGCGCGTTGCCTACCACCACGACATCAGGCGCAAGTGGCAGGTTCTCTGCACTGTAGCCCTGCTTTAATGCAATTCCTGCAGTTTCCAGCTGTGTACTCATGGGCGGGTACACATTGGCATCCGATCCACTCACTGTGTAGCCGAGCTCTCGCGCCAGCAGCGCCAGGCTACCCATGAAAGTCCCGCAAATCCCTATAATATGCAGATGCATCGCGCCTTGTTTCCTCTGATGATGGCTCTGGTAAGATAACCGGGTGGTGATTGCATGAATGACTGGTTGTGTAGCCAAAAAAGTAACGTCTGCCAATACCTTGTAAGGCAACCATGTAACAGCACTCAGCCTAGCATGGAAGCAGGCCAGGCTCACCTGGATTAGGCGCATGAATGTGACAACACGCAAGGATTGATGCAGGATGCGTCTGGTGCATTTATTCACCCCTGATCATGTATCCCCCGAACACCAACCCTGGAGTTAAATCATGCGTATCGTCTTGCGCTATTTTTTTCGTACTCTGCGTATTCTGCTGGCCCCTTTCATGATCGTGGCTGAAAAACTGTCGACCCCGAGATCCGTTGAGCGCAGCCCTGAAGCCCAGGCCGAAGTGGACAAGGCCTGTGAACAGTTGGCGCTCTATCAGTTTCGCACCTGCCCTTTCTGCATTAAGGTACGCAAGCAGATGGCGCGCCTGGGGCTGAACGTTGAGGTACGAGACTCGCAGCTTGATCCTCAGCACAAGCAGGATCTGCTAGAGGGGGGTGGCAAGGTCAAGGTACCCTGCCTGCAGATCCAGAAGGATAACGGCACAGTGGAGTGGCTGTATGAATCCGATGATATCAACGCCTACCTGCAGCAACGATTTGGTTCAAACGACCGTTAGGGAAAATTGCCAAAACGTTAAATATCAGATTGGACAATGCCCGGCAGTGAGATAATGTGTGCCGGTAAATCAGACTTGGCAATCGTTAGCGTGTGTTATTTCATTTATCTTCTGGAACAGAAAGGTGATGAACGTCTGATATTCAACACTTGCAAAGGAACAACAAAATGCTTCGCAAAACACTAATCGCAAGCGCCGTGGCGGCCACCATGCTGGCGACCAGTGCCAGCGCCGAAACGTTGCGCTGGACACGTTCATCTGATGGCCTGACGCTTGACCCTCATTCTCAGAATGAAGGTCCTACACATGCTCTGAACCATCAGATATTTGATACGCTGATCTATCAGGACATGGATATCAACTATCAGCCGGGCCTGGCCACCGACTGGTATATTCATCCTGACGATCCCAGCGTCTGGGTGTTTGAAATCCGCGAAGGCGTCACCTTTCATGAAGGCCAAGCACTGACCTCGGAAGATGTGGTGTTTTCCCTTGATCGCGCGCGTCACGAATACGCCGACATGCGTGGCCTGCTGACCTCCATCAAGGAAGTGCGCGCTGAAGACGACTACACCGTGCATGTTGAAACCCATGACCCGAACCCTTTGCTGCCCAACAACCTCACCAATCTGTTCATAATGAGCAAGGCCTGGGCGGAAGAGCATGATGTGGAAACCCCGCAGAACTATGCAGCCGGGGAAGAAACCCATGCGGTGCGTAATGCCAACGGCACAGGGCCTTTCCGGGTTGAGAGCCGTGAGCCGGACACACGAACCGTCATGGTGCGTAACGATGATTACTGGGGCATTGATGAGTACCCCATGGAAGTGTCTGAGCTGATTTTCACCCCGATTGAATCCGCCGCCACCCGGGTTGCGGCCCTGCTATCCGGTGAGGTTGATCTGCTCCAGGAAACCCCGGTACAGGATATTGAACGCCTGGCAAATGCCGAAGGCATTCGTAATGAACAGGGCGCGGAAAACCGTACCATTTTCCTGGGGATGGATTTAGGCTCGATGGAGCTGAGCACGGCTGATACCGATGACAATCCTTTTGCAGATCTCAGGGTGCGCGAGGCGATCAACATTGCCGTTGATGCAACGACTATCCAGCGGGCAGTCATGCGCGGCAACTCTGAACCTGCCGGTATTATCGTCCCGCCTTTTGTCAACGGCTATTCCAGCGAGCTTGACGAAGTGGTGCCGGCTGACACCGAGCGTGCCCAGGCGCTGATGGCCGAAGCAGGCTATGGCGACGGTTTCAGTGTGACCCTGCAGTGCCCCAACGACCGCTACATGAACGATGAGCAGATCTGTCAGGCAGTTGTCAGCATGCTGGCGCGTATCGGTATCTCGGTGAACCTTGATGCTCAGACACGCTCCCTGCATTTTGCCGAACTGGCGAACGGTGAATACGACTTCTATATGCTCGGCTGGGGGGTTCCCACCATGGATATCGAGTACGTATTCAACTATCTGTACCACTCCAAGGAATCTGATCTGGGCACCTGGAATTTCACCGGCTACTCGAATGAACGCATCGACGAGTTGACCGTGGCCATGGCAAGCGAGACCGATGAAGAAACCCGTAACGCCATGATCGAGGAAGCCCGCCAGATCGTGCATGACGACATTGTCTATATTCCGATCCACCATCAGATGCTGACCTGGTCGATGCGAGATGATATCGATTTCAAGGTACAGAGCGAAAATACCCCGCACTTCAAATACCTGCGTTTCAACCAATAAGCATCGTCAGTGCGACGTCTCAGCCGCTACCCGCGGTTGGGGCGTCTTGACATGGAGATCCCATGCTTGCCTTCTTTATTCAACGCCTTATGCAGGCGGCTTTTGTGATGCTGGTGGTCGCCTTGATCGCGTTCTCACTGTTTCACTATGTAGGCGACCCAGTACTCAACATGCTCGGTCAGGAAGCCACTGATGCCGACAGAGCGGCCCTGCGCACCCAGCTGGGGCTGGACCAGACCATTCTCGTTCAGTTCTGGCAGTTCATGGTCAGCGCCGTCCAGTTTGAGTTCGGCATTTCATACCGTTCCGCCCGCCCCGTTTCCGAGCTGATTCTGGAACGCCTGCCTGCCACCCTGGAGCTGGCCATCGTATCGGCCATTTTTGCCGTGGTCATGGGTATAGTGCTGGGCATCTATACCGCCATTCAGCGCGGTAACTGGCTTTCACGTTTTATCATGACAGCATCGCTGATCGGTGTATCGCTGCCAACTTTCCTGATCGGTATCCTGCTGATCTATCTGTTTGCCGTCGAACTGGGCTGGCTACCGGCCTTCGGGCGCGGCCAGGTAGTCGAGCTTACCAGCTGGTGGGACACAGGGTTGCTGACGACCAGTGGTCTGAGGTCGATCATATTACCTGCCATCACCCTGGGACTTTTTCAATTGACCCTGATCATGCGCCTGGTACGCGCGGAAATGCTTGAAGTCTTACGCACTGACTACATCAAGTTTGCCCGGGCACGCGGGCTGTCCAGACGGGTCGTCAACCTGCGTCATGCCCTCAAGAACACCATGGTTCCGGTGATTACCATTATCGGTTTGCAGCTGGGCACCATTATCGCCTTTGCGATCATTACTGAAACGGTCTTCCAGTGGCCCGGGGTCGGCGCGCTGTTTATCACCGCCGTACGCTTTGTCGATATTCCCGTGATGGCAGCCTATCTGATGATGATTGCCCTGGTCTTTGTGGTGATCAATCTGGTGGTCGATCTACTTTATTACGCCGTTGATCCGCGCCTTCGCGTACAGGGAGGTGGCAAATGAGCCAGCCAGCCACACAGCACAACAAGGATGATGTCATGGCATCGCCCAAGCCAAGCAAATGGCAAGGCTTTCTCGACAGCGACATTGTGCATTCCTGGAAACAGCAGCCTGTTGTCATCATGGCTACCTTGATGACGCTGCTGATGTTCATGGGTGCCCTTTTTGCCCCCTGGATCGCCCCCCAGAACCCCTTTGACCCCGGTCAACTGGAGCTGATTGACGCTTTTACACCTCCGCTTACCACCTCGGATTTCACCGGTAATTTTTATTTACTGGGCAGTGATAGCCAGGGTCGGGATGTATTTTCTGCCATCCTGTATGGTTCACGCATATCGCTACTGGTCGGTTTTGCTGCGGTGTTTTTCGCATTGGCACTGGGCACGGCACTTGGCCTGGTAGCCGGTTTCCGCGGCGGTTGGCGCGATGCGATCATCATGCGGATTGCCGATGTTCAGCTGACATTTCCCTCCATTCTGCTGGCACTGCTTATTTTTGGCGTCATTCGCGGCTTCATGCCCGGCTCCATGCATGCCGAAGTGGCCATCATCGTGCTGATCATTGCCATAGGGCTGTCTGACTGGGTGCAATATGCCCGCGCCGTGCGTGGCGCTACCATGGTGGAAAAGAGTAAGGAATACGTTCAGGCCGCCCGCGTCATTGGCCTGCCGGACATCAAGATCCTTTTCCAGCATATTCTCCCCAACGTCATGCGTCCCGTACTGGTGATCGGCACCATTGGCCTGGCGCTTGCCATTATTGCTGAAGCCACCCTGTCATTTCTGGGCGTGGGCATGCCGGCCACCCAGCCCAGCCTGGGCACCCTTATTCGGGTGGGCCAGGATTACATGTTCTCAGGCGAGTGGTGGATCCTGTTTTTCCCCGGTGTCGCCCTGTTGATACTGGCACTTTCCGTTAATCTGCTGGGAGACTGGTTACGTGATGTCCTTAACCCAAAACTCCGCTGAACGGCCAGACACGGCCTCACAGCGTGAAGACACTACGGCCGTTCTCAGCGTACGCAACCTGAGGGTGGAATTTCCCAATCGCCACGGCACCCTGGTGGCCCTTGACGATATTTCCTTTGATATTGCCCCGGGTGAAATTCTCGGCGTTGTGGGCGAGTCAGGGGCGGGTAAATCCATGACCGGCAATGCGGTCATTCAACTGCTGGAGCCTCCTGGCCATATCGCCGCTGGGGAAGTCCGCCTTTCCGGTGAGCGGATAGACAATCTTAGCGAAGAAGATTTCGTCCCCCTGCGCGGCAGGCGTATCGGGATGATTTTCCAGGATCCGTTGACCAGCCTGAACCCGCTGTTTTCGATCGGCGATCAACTGGTGGAAACCATCCGCGCTCACCTGCCACTTAACGAAAAAAAGGCCAGAGCAAAGGCACTGGATCTGCTTCGTGAAGTGGGCATCCCCGCCCCCGAAACCCGCCTGGACAGCTACCCACACCAGTTTTCGGGGGGAATGCGCCAACGTGTGGTGATTGCCTTGGCGCTGGCAGCAGAGCCGGAACTGATCATTGCCGATGAGCCGACCACGGCGCTAGACGTATCGGTTCAGGCCCAGATCCTTGCTTTGCTCAAGAAGGTCTGCGCCGAACGTGGTGCTGCTGTCATGCTGGTCACCCATGACATGGGGGTCATCGCGGAAACCGCCAATCGGGTCGCGGTCATGTATGCCGGTCGCCTGATCGAGATCGGCCCGGTTGACGATGTCATCCAACGCCCGCAACACCCCTACACGGAAGGCCTGATGGCGTCCATTCCCGGCCTGGGCGCACGGCGTGAACGGCTTTATCAGATTGAGGGAGCCATGCCACGCCTGGCGGCCATTCCCTCAGGCTGTGCCTTCAACCCCCGATGCCCGCATGCCGCTGATCGTTGCCGCCAGGAGCGCCCGTCTTTGCTGGCAACTTCACAGGGGCAAGCCGCCTGCTGGCTACATGACCCTGTCAACCCGGTGGCAAGACGCCCCCTTCAGGAGACATCATCGTGACCCAATCTCAAGCCCCACTGCCGCATTCAAGCGATGACATTCTGCTGGCAGTTGACGATCTGGCCCGCCATTTCGATGTTTCCAGACCCTGGCTGAACCGCCTGATTGAACGGGCAGACAGGCAGACCCTGAAAGCCGTTGATGGTGTCAGTTTTTCGATCAGGCGCGGAGAAACCCTGGCCCTTGTGGGTGAGTCAGGCTGTGGTAAGTCTACCGTTGCCCGCCTTATTGTCGGGCTTTATGGATTGACCCGTGGGCAGATCACCTTTGACGGCCAGGATATCAGCCAGCTGGCAGGAAAAAGTGGCAAGCAGGTCGCAGCGATCCGTCAGCGCTTCCAGATGATCTTCCAGGACCCGTTTGCCAGTCTGAACCCTTTGTGGCGGGTTAATACCATCATCGGCGAACCCCTGCGCCTGTTTCGCCCGCAAATGTCTTCCGCTGACCGCCATCGCCGCGTGGGTGAGTTGCTGGAACAGGTCGGCATGTCAGCGGCAGACGGCTACCGCTACCCCCACGAATTCTCCGGCGGGCAGCGCCAACGGATCTCGATTGCCCGAGCCCTGGCCAACGAACCGGAATTCATGGTCTGCGATGAGCCCACCTCGGCGCTTGATGTGTCAGTACAGGCGCAGATTCTCAACCTGATGAAGGACTTGCAGCAGGAATACGGGCTGACCTATCTGTTTATCAGCCACGATATGGCGGTGGTCAAGCATATGGCCGACCGTATTGCCGTCATGTACCTTGGGCGCATTGCCGAAATCGCCCCGGCGGACCAGCTTTTCAGCCAGCCGCGCCACCCTTATTCCCGTATGCTGCTGGATGCGGTTCCCTCGCTGGATGGTTCAGGCAAACAGCGCAGCATGATTGAAGGCGAAGTGCCTAACCCGGTGCATCCGCCTTCCGGCTGTGCTTTCCACCCGCGCTGCCCGCATGCGTTTGAACGCTGCCAGCGTGAAATACCTGGGTTGATTGCCAGTACCGGCGGCACTCAGGTGGCCTGTCACGCCGTTGAAGAAGGTCGACTCTGAAAACACCGGGATCAGGATAGCCATGTCCACAGAAGCACTGCAGCGCCAACAAGAAGCTCATATCCATCAACTCCTGGTGGCCTACCGCTCATTGATGAGCCAGTTCAACCTGGATGCCATTGCCATCTATAGCGGACACCCCAGTGCGCACTACGCGGATGACCAGCTGGCCAGTTTCAAGGCCTACGGCCATTTCGTGCACTGGGTGCCGCTGGTGGATGCCACGCATAGCTGGCTGGTGATTCACCCGGACGCAAGGCCCACCCTCCACCTGCACGCACCGGCTGATTTCTGGCATCAGCCCACAACCCTGCCGGAGGAACGCTGGGTCGGTGAGTTTGAGGTGGTGTTGTGCAACGACATTCAGGCACCTCAGCTGAGCCAGAACAGCGCCTGGATCGGCGACGCGGCAGCGCTTGAACATGCTGGCTTAGCAGTGCCAGAGGGGGATGCCAACCCGCCCACCCTGCTGCTGGCCCTGGATGAGCTGAGGGTGATCAAGAGCAACTACGAAATCAGCTGCATCCGTGAAGCCAACCGACTGGCCATGGCCGGTCACCAGGCAGCCCATACAGCCTTTGCCGGGGCAGCCAGCGAGCTGGATATCCAGCTCGCTTATCTGGCGGCCAGCCGTCAGCGTGAATCCCAGCTGCCTTATGCCAGTATCGTGGGCATGAATGATCATGCCGGCATTCTGCATTACCAACACTACAACGCCCAGACGACCCATCAGCGGTTCAGCCTGCTGGTGGATGCAGGGAGTCGCTATCGCGGTTACAGTGCCGATATCACCCGCACCCATCTGGGCCCGGATGCCCCTGCGCTGTTTGAAGCCCTGATTGACGCCCTGCATGGCCTGAAGGACCAGCTGATTGCAAAAGCCAGGCCCGGCCAACGCTTCACTGCCCTCCAGGAAGAAATGCATCAGGCGCTGGCGGACATTCTTATTCACCACGATCTGTATCGTGGCAGCGCCGAATCAGCGGTCAGTGAAGGCGTCACCCGCGCCTTCTGCCCTCACGGCTTGGGGCATCTGCTGGGCATTCAGGTTCACGATGTGGCCGGGTTACGCACCCCGGCCGGCGGGCCGGCTCCCGCACCGTCTGAACACCCGGCCCTGCGCCTGACCCGTGAACTGGAAGTGGGCATGGTCATCACCATCGAGCCGGGGCTTTACTTCATTCCCATGCTGCTGGCGCCCTTGCGTCAACAATCACTGCCCATCAACTGGATTCTGGTCGAGCAGCTTACGCCCTGCGGCGGTATTCGCATTGAAGACAATATTGTGATTACAGAAAACGGCTACGAGAATCTGACGCCCTGATCCTTCCTCATACTGCCCATGAAGCATAAAAGGCGCACATAAAAAAGGCCCCCCGAAGGGGACCAGGTGGAGCACGCCAGCTCACTCGGTGTATCGTTGCCAGAGCCATACAGGTTAGTCTGAAATGACGCTGTATGTTGCGTGGCAGCGATGTAGGCGGCGACTTTTCCGCCTTGTATCTTGCCTATTGCGACTTACGTGCCAAAAAATAATTATCTTTTTATTTTCATATATTTAAAAAATAAAATCTATTTCTTCAAGCTAGCCACTGGGTGTTGACGCACTGCAATACGCACTGTGGCAGCGCAAAAATTTGCTGCGTTGCCACATGACAGTGCAGGGCTTCCGCCAAGACATCCTCAACCGCAGCACGTACACTTGTTTGAATTCAGTTCTCACTTGTTAAGGAACCGTCATGGCGTTTGAATCCACGTCCTCCTACATTGCTACCGATGCCCTCAAGCAAGCCGTCAATGCTGCCGTTGTGCTGGAGCGGCCGCTTTTGATCAAGGGTGAGCCAGGCACCGGTAAGACCCTGCTGGCCGAGGAGTTGGCCGAATCCTTGGGTACACACCTGATCACCTGGCATATCAAGTCCAGCACCAAGGCGGCCCAGGGGCTTTATGAATATGACGCCGTCAGCCGCCTGCGCGATTCGCAGCTTGGGGTGGAAGGGGTGGAAAATGTCGGCAACTACATCAAGCCCGGCAAGCTGTGGGAAGCCTTCAGCGCCGGTGAGCGCGTGGTGTTGCTGATTGATGAAATCGACAAGGCGGACATCGAGTTCCCCAACGACCTGCTGCAAGAGCTCGACCGTATGGAGTTTCACGTCTATGAGACCGGTGAAACCATTCGTGCCGAGCAGCGTCCGATCATCGTGATCACCTCGAATAACGAAAAAGAGCTGCCGGATGCCTTTTTGCGCCGCTGCTTTTTCCATTACATCGAATTCCCCGACCGCGAGACCATGCAGGCGATTGTCGACGTTCACTTCCCCGATATTGCACCCCGTCTGGTCAGCGAAGCGCTGGAAGTGTTCTTTGATTTACGCGGCGCACCCGGGCTCAAGAAAAAACCTTCGACCTCCGAACTGGTGGATTGGCTGAAACTGCTGATGGCCGACGAGCTGGCCCAGGAAGCCCTTTATCACCGCGACCCGGTCAAGGCCCTACCGCCGATGGCAGGTGCGCTGGTCAAGAACGAGCAGGATACGCAACTGCTTGAACGGCTGGCCTTCATGCTGCGTCGCCAGAAGAACACGGGGCGCTAAGCCATGTTTATCGGCCTGTTTGAAACGCTGAAACGTGCTGGCGTGCCGGTGTCGCTGCGCGAGCTGCTGGACTTACATGCTGTCGTCGAACGTGGCGTGGTGTTTGCCGATATGGAAGCTTTCTATCAGGTGGCACGCACCGTCATGGTCAAGGATGAGCGTCATTTCGACCGTTTTGATCGCGCCTTTGCGGCCTGGTTCAAGGGCATTGAGGACATGAATGCCGCCATTGACGCCCTGATCCCCGATGAATGGCTGCGCCGTGAGTTCGAAAAACAGCTCAGTGATGAAGAAAAGGCCAGGATCGAATCCCTGGGCGGGCTCGAACAGTTGATCGACACCTTCAAAAAACGTCTTGAAGAGCAGAAAGAGCGCCATGCGGGCGGCAACAAATGGATTGGTACCGGCGGCACCAGCCCGTTTGGCGCCTATGGCTACAACCCGGAAGGTATCCGTATCGGCCAGGAGGGCTCCCGCCATCGACACGCCGTCAAGGTGTGGGATGAGCGCCGCTTTCGCGATTATGATGATTCTCTAGAACTGGGTACTCGCAATATCAAGATGGCACTGCGCCGCTTGCGCAAGTTTGCCCGTCAAGGGGCGCTTGAAGAGTTTGATATCGACAGAACCATCCGTGAAACCGCCCGGGATGCGGGCCTGCTGAATATCCAGATGCGCCCGCAACGCCACAACGCTGTCAAGATTCTGCTGTTTCTCGATGTCGGCGGTTCCATGGATGACCATATCCGCGTCTGCGAGGAGCTGTTTTCCGCCGCGCGCTCGGAGTTCAAACATCTTGAGCACTATTATTTTCATAACTGCCTGTATGAAGGCGTCTGGCAAAACAATCGCCGCCGTGGCAGTGAACGACTTCCGACCATGGACGTTTTGCATACCTACGGGGATGACTATCAGGTCGTGGTGGTCGGCGATGCTGCGATGTCGCCCTATGAAATCACTCACCCGGGTGGCAGCGTCGAACACTTCAACGATGAGGCCGGTGGCATCTGGTTAAAGCGTTTGACCGCTGCATTCCCTCGCCTGGCGTGGCTCAACCCCATGCCACCACACGCCTGGGAAATGACCTACTCGACCCAGTTGATTCGTGAACTGATTGACGACCGCATGTACCCGATGACGTTGGAGGGCCTGGATGCGGCGATGAGCCAACTGGCCCGCTAAAGCGCGGAACCTCGCATCCAAGACCATTTTGATCATGTGAAAACACGGCCATGTGCTACCCTGATAATTGAGTTTGTTACATATTTGTAAGTTTCTCAGTAGTAGACAACAACAGACAACAATAGGATCGCCCGTAATGAGTCGAGAAGTCGTCGTATTAAGTGCCGTACGTTCTGCCATTGGCGCCTTTGGTGGCGGATTAAGCTCCATAGAACCCCATGAACTGGCGGGCCAGGTCATGAAAGAGGCGGTCAACCGCTCCCAGGTGGATGCCGCCTTGATCAACTACGTTACCGTGGGCAACTGCATCCCCACGGATGCGCGTTTCGCCTATGTCGCACGCGTTGCCTCCATTCAGGCCGGGTTGCCGATGGATTCCGTCGCCATGGCGGTGAACCGCCTGTGCAGCTCTGGTTTGCAGGCCATTGTGACCACTGCCCAGAACATCATGCTGGGTGATTGTGATTATGGCGTTGGGGGCGGCGTTGAAGTGATGTCGCGGGGCGGTTACCTGTCACCTGCCATGCGCTCGGGTGCACGAATGGGCGATACCAGCATGGTCGACATGATGGTGGCCACCCTGAATGATCCTTTCGGGGTTGGGCACATGGGCATAACCGCTGAGAATCTGGCCGAAAAGTGGGATATCAGCCGCGAGGAACAGGACGCCTTTGCAGTGGAATCCCATGCCCGTGCAGCGCGCGCCATCGAGGAAGGACGCTTCAAGTCTCAGATCGTCCCGATCACGTTTGAGACCCGTAAGGGCACCGTCGTTGTCGATACCGATGAGCACGTCAAGCCGGGCACCAGTATGGAAAGCCTGGGTAAAATGCGCCCGGCCTTCAAGAAAGACGGCACCGTCACAGCCGGTAATGCCTCGGGCATTAACGATGGCGCCGCCTTTATGGTGCTGGCTTCTGCAGAGGCGGCCGAAAGTGCCGGACACAAGCCGATTGCCCGCGTGGTGTCTTACGCGGTGGCCGGGGTGCCGAATGAGATCATGGGTGAAGGGCCCATCCCCGCCTCGCGTCTGGCGCTGGAGAAAGCTGGTTTGTCACTTGACGATATGGATGTGATTGAATCCAATGAAGCTTTTGCCGCCCAGGCACTGGCCGTCGCCAAGGGCCTGGGGCTGGACATGCAGAAAACCAATCCGAATGGCGGTGCCATCGCATTGGGCCACCCGGTGGGTTGTTCCGGGGCCTTTATCGCCACCAAAGCACTCCATGAGCTTGAGCGTACCGGTGGACGCTATGCGCTGGTCACCATGTGTATTGGCGGCGGCCAGGGAATTGCAACCATTTTTGAGCGCCTGTAAAGCGTTAACGGGCAAAATACTAAACGTCGGCGTGGCAAGAGCCCGCCGACGCCGATAATGACACTTAATCTGACTATTTTTTCTAAGCTTCTGACTTTTTCATGCTAATGCCCACTCAACACCTCTCTTCGCATGCAACAAGGTGGTGTCATACAGCGCAACAGTGGTGTCATGCTGTTTGATCAATAAACCGATTTCCGTACAGCCCAGTATGACCCCGGTCGCACCACGTCGATGCAGGTCTTCCACAACGTCCAGATACGCCGCGCGGGAGTTCTTATCCAGCACACCCCGGCACAGTTCCTGATAAATAATCTGGTGAACCTCCTCACGCTGAGTATCATTCGGCACCAGCACGGTAATCCCCTGGGTTTCCAGGCGCTCGCGGTAAAATGCCTGTTCCATGGTAAATCGGGTGCCTAAAAGCCCAACGGTTTGAACGCCATCCTCCCGCAACGCCTGTGCCGTGGCATCGGCAATATGCAAAAGCGGAATGGACAGCGCGGCTTCTACCTGTGGCGCAACACGGTGCATGGTGTTGGTGGCAATTATCAGGCCGTCAGCGCCAGCGGCTTCAACCCTTAGGGCATGCTTGACCAACAGATCAGCCAACGCCTCCCACTGCTCTTCCCACTGCAACACTTCAACGTCGGCAAAATCCAGGCTATCAAGAATTACCTTTGCCGAATGCAGGCCGCCCAGTCGCTGTGCAACCTGCTGATTAAGCAGTCGATAATAGGTCTGGGTAGATTCCCAGCTCATGCCACCCAAAAGGCCAAGCGTTTTCATCGTCTGCGATTTCTCCAGATATTAAGCTAGGTTGTTATTTAATCATTCAGACACAAGGATATTCTGACTACACTTATAGTAATGCAAACAAAAATAACTTCTCAAAAAAGCGTCCGGGAATGCGGATGAAGGCAACGCTGAACACCCTGCTGCGAACCAGCTATATCGCCGGGCTGGGTATCCTGATTGGCTTGTCTGCGGCGGTTATTGCCAACTTCTTTGTGGCCGGCATCACGTGGATGAACGATAGTCTATTGATCTCACCGCGCAGCCGCCTGATGGCAAGTAGCGAATGGCTGCTGTTGATAGCCACCGTGATGGTGCCCGCTTCAGGAGGGTTAGCCGTAGGTATTATCCGCCACTTTATTGAAGGCCAACGCTTTCACGGCCCGCCGGATATCATTGCCACCGTACAGACCCGCCAGGGGGAGCCCGCTGCACGGACGGGGCTTTTATCGGGCATTGCCAGCCTGCTCTCTCTGGGTAGTGGCGCCTCAGTAGGCCAATATGGCCCGTTGGTGCATCTTGGTGGCTTGCTGGGCTCACTATGGTCACGGCTTTTCCGCATGGACATTTCCATGGGCAATGTCGCGGTTGCCTGCGGCGTTGCCGCCGCTATCTCGAGCATTTTCCATGCCCCGATTGCCGGCATCCTGTTTGCTCAGGAAGTTATCCTGCGCCATTTTTCGCTGCGCGCCCTGGCCCCTATCGCCGTTGCTTCGATTGTTGGCTATGTGGCTGCCAATACCATTCTGCCTCAACCGCCTCTTTTGCAGATCGAATCTGCCGAAATACTCCACTTCTGGGAATTCGGGCTTTTTCTGTTACTTGGCATGGCCAGCGCGCTGGTGGCCGTGGCTTATATGCAATCCATCCTCTGGGTTGGGCGCTGCGCCAGCGCCGTGCCAATCCCAGCCATCACCCAGCCGGCTTTTGCTGGCGCAGCGCTGGGAGTTGTGGCGCTATGGTTTCCTGAAATCCTCGGCGCGGGTGGTGAAAATCTGCGCTTTGCGTTGATTGATGAAGCTTTCAGCCGCTGGGAACTGGCGATATTGCTGATTCTGAAAATACTGGCCACCGCCTGGTGCCTCGGCATGGGCTTTGCTGGCGGCGTATTCAGCCCCGCCCTGCTGATCGGCAGCCTGTTCGGGGCCTTGTTCGGCAGCCTGGTCGCCACCTTAAGCGGAGCCACCAGTTCAGCCGTGGTGGTGTATGCCGTGTGCGGCATGGTGGCCGTGACCGCACCGGTCATTGGCGCCCCCATGACCACAGTGGTTATCGTATTCGAGATGACCGGCCATTACCCCTTGACCATTGCCGCATTGAGCAGCGTGGCGCT
>NZ_VMQS01000034.1 GCF_007625055.1 Halomonas sp. | reverse complement strand
GGTATCAAACACCTGGTAATGGACGCCGATATCGGGGTAACCCTTGAGGGCGGCGAGAAGAAAGCACAGATCACTGTTGTGGTCAGCGCTGTATTGATCATTTTGGCAGGAGTTTGGGTATGGTAACCAATATCACTAGTTTTAGCCGCAGCGGTCTATCTGATTGGCTGATGCAGCGTGTTTCAGCCGTGGTGATGGCATTCTATGCCGTCTTCCTTGTTGCCTATCTGCTGTTCAATCCGGGGCTTGATTACTATGCCTGGAGCGGTCTGTTCGCTCAGACCTGGATGCGCATCTTCTCGCTGCTTGCGTTTATTTCGCTGTCGGCACATGCCTGGGTCGGTCTCTGGACAGTCACAACCGACTATATCAAGCCGACCAATGTGCGTGTGGGTGTCCAGATGTTTGTCATTCTGGCCATCTTTGCCTTTCTGGTCTGGAGCATTCAAATCCTGTGGGGAGCCTGATACATGTCTAACCTTCGTAGCTTGACATACGACGCTATTATCATCGGTGGTGGTGGTTCCGGCCTGCGCGCTGCCCTGGAACTGGCGAAGTCGGGCAAAAAGACAGCGGTATTGTCAAAAGTTTTCCCGACCCGTTCACATACGGTATCTGCCCAGGGCGGTATTACCTGTGCCATTGCATCCTCGGATCCGGATGATGATTGGCGCTGGCACATGTACGACACCGTCAAGGGCGGCGACTATATTGCTGACCAGGATGCGGCCGAATACATGTGCTCCGAGGGCCCGAAAGCGGTATTTGAACTGGAACACATGGGGCTACCGTTCTCACGCTTTGACAACGGTCGTATTTACCAGCGCCCGTTTGGCGGTCAGTCGAAAAATTTTGGTGAAGGCGGCCAGGCCGCACGTACCTGCGCAGCCGCTGACCGGACGGGTCATGCGCTTTTGCATACGCTTTATCAGAACAACCTGAAGAATAATACCACCTTCCTGAATGAGTGGTACGCGGTTGATCTGGTCAAGAACAGTGAAGGCGATGTGGTGGGCTGTATTGCCATGTGCATCGAGACTGGCGAGGTTGTTCAGGTCAAGTCCAAGGCGACAGTGCTGGCAACCGGTGGCGCTGGCCGTATCTATGCGTCGACAACCAATGCGCTGATCAACACCGGTGACGGTATTGGTATGGCGTTGCGTGCCGGTTTCCCGATGCAGGATATGGAAATGTGGCAGTTCCACCCGACCGGCATCTACGGCGCGGGTACCCTGGTAACAGAAGGTTGCCGTGGTGAGGGCGGATACCTGATCAACAAGGACGGCGAACGCTTCATGGAGCGTTATGCGCCGAACGCCAAGGACCTGGCGGGTCGTGACGTAGTCGCACGTTCGATGGTCATGGAAATTATCGAAGGGCGTGGTTGTGGCGACAAGGGTGACCATGTGTTCCTGAAGCTGGATCACCTGGGTGAAGATGTACTGGGCAAGCGCTTGCCGGGTATCGTTGAGCTATCCAAGACCTTTGCGCATGTTGACCCGGCCAAGGACCCGATTCCCGTCGTGCCGACCTGCCATTACATGATGGGCGGTATTCCGACCAACGTGCATGGTCAGGCAATCATGCAGGACGAAAGCGGCAACGATCAGATCGTCAACGGCCTCTATGCCTGTGGCGAAGCGGCTTGTGTATCAGTTCACGGTGCCAACCGTCTGGGCGGTAACTCACTGCTGGATCTGGTGGTATTTGGCCGTGCAGCGGGTATGTTCATAGAGAGCGCGCTGAATGAAGGTGTCGAGTACCTGGACGCCAGCGAGTCGGATATCGAGTTTGCCATGAAGCGCATGAGCCGCTGGAATGAGTCTGAAGGTGGCGAAACCGTTCCCGCACTGAAAGCTGAGCTTCAGGAAATCATGCAGAACTCCTTTGGTGTGTTCCGTGAAGAGAAGAACATGCAGGAAGGGGTTCAGAAGCTGGCCGATCTGCGCAATCGTATCGATAATGCCTACTTGCCTGACAAGTCGAACGCTTTCAACACGGCCCGTGTCGAAGCACTTGAGCTGGACAACCTGATGGAAGTGGCAGAAGCGACTGCGATTGCTGCACTGGAGCGTAAGGAAAGCCGTGGCGCCCATTCGCGTTACGACTTCCCGGATCGTGATGACGTCAATTGGTTGAAGCACTCTCTTTACTGCCCGGCGACCAAAGAGCTCAAGAAGCGTGACGTCAACTTCAAGCCAAAGACCGTTGATACGTTCGAACCCAAGGTTCGTACCTACTAATCTCCGCACTGAAAAGAGGGAGTCATTATGTCCAATCTACAGGTATCCATATACCGCTATAACCCGGAAACGGACTCCGCACCTTACATGCAGGAATTTCAGGTCGACACCAAGGGGCGGGATCTCATGGTGCTGGACGTTCTGCATATGATGAAAGAGCAGGACAACGGCCTGGCTTTCCGTCGCAGCTGCCGCGAAGGTGTCTGCGGTTCCGATGGCATGAACATGAACGGTAAGAATGGCCTGGCCTGCATCACGCCTCTTTCGGATGTGATCAAGGGTAACAAGCTGACCCTGCGCCCGCTGCCGGGCCTGCCGGTCATTCGCGATATGGTTGTGGACATGAGTCTGTTCTACAAGCAATACGAGCGTATACAGCCGTATCTGCAGAACGATGAGCCCGCGCCTGCCATTGAGCGTCTGCAGTCACCTGAAGATCGTGACAAGCTGGACGGGCTATATGAGTGCATCCTGTGTGCCTGCTGCTCGACGTCATGCCCATCCTTCTGGTGGAATCCGGACAAGTTCGTTGGCCCCGCCGGCTTGCTTCAGTCCTATCGTTTTCTGGCAGACTCTCGGGACAACGCTACTGAGCAGCGTCTTAGTGAACTCGAAGATCCGTTCTCCGTGTTCCGTTGCCGCGGTATCATGAACTGTGTTGCAGTGTGCCCGAAAGGTCTGAACCCGACCCGTGCGATTGGTAAAATCCGCGACATGCTGCTGGCGGATGCCACCTGAGTGTCATAAAAAAGCCTATGCCACTTAAGTTGCGCATCAATGCTACTTAAATAGTGACGCTTCAGTTGTTATCATAGGGCAAGTCAGCTGGTGCGGCAGTGAGTCGCACCACTGGCCAGCCAGGTTTAAAAGCCGGTGCTTAAAGTACCGGCTTTTGAGCATGGACTGTTCAGAAACAGGAACGCGAGTAACAGTAACAGGGTTTCCGGCCACGGCCGGTGCCGCCGGCAAATGTTCCGCCCCGCCGGCAGGGCTATAGCGTTGTCGTCGCATGGTGTGGCGGCACCGATACCACCCCATCAGTGCAGGGTGACCGAGAGATGCAACAAGGCATAATGGAGTTGATGTGGCGTTCTTCGCACGTAAGTGGCGGCAATGTTCACTACGTGGAAGCGCTTTACGAGCAGTACCTCGACGATCCCAATGCTGTCCCTGACGAGTGGCGCGATTATTTTGATTCGCTCCCTCGCCCCGAGGGCAGTGCCTCCCACGATGTACCCCTAAGCCCGATACGTGATCAGTTCTACCAGCTCGGCCGCGAGACGCGTCCGGGTCGTGTTGCTGCGGCAACCGATAACGGTGAGAACAAGAAGCAGGTTAAAGTCCTGCAGCTGATCAACGCCTATCGCTTCCGGGGCCATCAGAAGGCCAATATTGACCCGCTAGGACTGCGAAATCCCACCCCCGTCCCCGATCTTGATCTTTCCTTCCACCAGCTTTCCAAAGCTGATCTGGACGTCGAGTTTCAGACAGGTTCTTTTTTTCTGGGTATCGACAAAGCCCCGTTGCGCGACATCGTAGACGCTCTTGAGCGCACCTACTGCCGCTCAATAGGCTGCGAGATCATGCACATTGTCGACACCGAGGAAAAACGCTGGTTGCAGCGCCGCTTTGAGTCGGTGCGTAGCGCTCCTGCTTTCAGTGAGGAAACGCGCAAGCACGTGCTGGAACGTCTGACGGCCGCCGAAGGGCTGGAAAGCTATCTGGCCTCGAAGTACCCGGGTACCAAACGTTTTGGTCTGGAGGGCGGTGAGTCTTTCATTCCCATGGTGGATGAGCTGATTCAGCGAGCCGGCGGATATGGCACCAAAGAGGTCGTCATCGGCATGGCCCACCGTGGCCGTCTTAACCTGCTGGTCAATATCCTGGGCAAGAATCCTGCCGATCTGATTGATGAATTCGACGGCAAGAAGGTCATCGAGCGTGGCTCGGGTGATGTCAAATATCACCAGGGTTTCAGTTCCAATGTGATGTCGCCGGGCGGCGAAGTTCATCTGGCGCTGTCGTTTAACCCGTCACACCTTGAAATTGTTTCACCTGTCGTGGAAGGCTCGGTGCGTGCCCGTCAGGATCGCCGTAATGATCCAAGCGGCGAGAAAGTCCTGCCAATCAGTGTGCATGGCGATGCTGCCTTCGCTGGCCAGGGTGTGGTGATGGAGACATTCCAGATGTCCCAGACCCGCGCCTACAAGACGGGCGGTACCGTCCACATCGTCATCAATAACCAGGTGGGCTTTACCACCTCCCATCCGCTGGATGCGCGTTCGACAGAGTACTGCACCGATATTGCCAAGATGGTTCAATCGCCGATTTTCCATGTTAACGGCGATGATCCGGATGCAGTCCTGCATGCGACTCAGGTCGCACTCGACTACCGTCATCAGTTCAAGAAGGACGTGGTGATTGACCTTGTCTGCTATCGCCGCCGGGGTCATAACGAAGCCGATGAGCCTTCCGGCACCCAGCCGATGATGTATTCCAAGATCAAGGATCATCCGTCTTCTCGCAGCGTCTATGTCGAGCGTCTGATCAAGGAGGGTGTGGTCACTGAGGATGACACCAAGGCGATGATGGAAAAGTACCGTGAAGACCTGATGGCAGGCAATCACGTTGCTAATGCTCTGGTGCAGGAGCCCAATACATCGCTGTTTGTGGACTGGGCGCCCTATATTGGTCATGAATGGAGTGGTAACGCCGATACGTCTTTTGATATGAAGCGTCTGCAGCGCCTTGCCGCCAAGATGTGTGATGTCCCGGATGGCATTGATGTCCAGCGTCAGGTGGCCAAGATCTATCAGGATCGCCGCAAGATGCAGGCCGGTGGCCTGGCACTCAACTGGGGCTTTGCGGAAACATTGGCCTATGCCACCTTGCTGGATCAGGGGCACCCGGTGCGTATCACCGGTCAGGATGTCGGGCGGGGCACTTTCTCACACCGTCACGCCGTGGTTCATAACCAGAAAGATGGCAACACCTATGTGCCATTGCAGAATATGGCAGAAGGGCAGCCAGCGTTTACCATCCATGACTCCTATCTGTCTGAGGAAGCCGTGCTGGCCTTCGAGTATGGGTATGCCACCACAGCGCCTAACGATCTGGTGATCTGGGAAGCGCAGTTTGGTGATTTCTTCAACGGCGCTCAGGTAGTGGTCGACCAGTTCATTTCTTCAGGTGAGACCAAGTGGGGCCGCCTGTGTGGGTTGACCATGTTGCTTCCACACGGCTATGAAGGCCAGGGTCCAGAACACTCTTCGGCACGCCTGGAGCGCTTCCTGCAAATGTGTGCCGAGCACAACATGCAGGTGTGTGTTCCGACCACGCCGGCACAGATCTTCCATCTGCTACGCCGTCAGGTGATTCGCCCACTGCGTAAGCCACTGGTCGTCATGTCGCCGAAATCGTTGCTGCGCCATAAGGAAGCCACGTCCAGTCTTGAAGATCTGGCAAAAGGCAAGTTCCAGATGGTCTTGCCCGATCAGGCGGGTCTGGATGCCGAGAAGGTCAAGCGTGTCATCCTGTGTTCTGGCAAGGTCTACTATGATCTGGCAGCCTGGCGCAGTGAAAACGAACGCCAGGATACGGCTATTATGCGTCTGGAACAGCTGTATCCGTTCCCGAAAGAAGAGCTGCTGGCAGCGCTTCAGGTGTATGCGGGGATTGAAGATATTGTCTGGTGCCAGGAAGAGCCACTCAACCAGGGGGCCTGGTATTCCAGCCAGCACCATATGCGTGCTGTTGCTGAGATGCTCAAGGAAGGTCTGGGGGGCAGACTGAAATTTGCCGGACGTCCCGCATCTGCTGCACCCGCGGCAGGCTATATGTCCGTTCACACTGAACAGCAACGCCAGCTGGTGGAAGACGCCTTTAACGAATAAGCGCCCACCGGGTTCAAAGAAATTAAAAGGGAAACGAAATGGCTACTGAGATCAAAGCGCCAACCTTTCCAGAGTCTGTTGCCGAAGGCACGGTGGCAGCATGGCATAAGAAGCCGGGCGATAGCGTCGAACGAGACGAACTGGTTGTTGAAATTGAAACCGACAAGGTCGTCCTGGAAGTGGTGGCACCGGAAGCCGGCACACTGAGCGATGTCATGGTTGAAGAAGGTGATACCGTTGCATCCGAGCAGGTGTTGGGCACCCTGGGTGAGGGGGGCGCCAAGCAGGCATCCAGCAATGCAGATGCTGATAAAGGTGCTGAAGAAAAGCAGGACACATCAAGTGCACCGGCCACGTCTGGCGCGTCAGGCGGCAAGACCCATGAGGTCAAGGCACCGACCTTCCCAGAGTCCGTTCAGGAAGGGACGGTGGCCAGCTGGACCAGGCAGGTGGGTGAAGCGGTCAAGCGTGATGACGTTCTGGCTGAAATCGAAACTGACAAGGTTGTGCTGGAAGTAGTCGCGCCGGCTGATGGCGCCCTGAGCGAAATCAAGGCAGAAGAAGGCAGCCAGGTAGAATCAGAAGCTGTGCTCGGGCTGTTTGTTGAGGGCGCTGGTGGTGACGCTGGGGATCAGGCTGCTGCACCTGCACCTGCGAGTGCTGCTGGCAGTGATGAAAGCTCGGATGAACAGGTAGGTGACAAGATTCTGGCGCCAGCGGCACGTAAGATGGTTGCCGAGCATGACCTGGATGTCAGCAAGATTGCCGGCACCGGCAAGGGCGGCCGTATACTGAAAGAAGACGTGCAGAAAGCGGTCAAGGATGGCTCTGCCAAGAAAGCGGCCAAACCTGCCCCGTCAGCATCCGCCAAACCGGCCATGCCTGCGGTTGATGACGGTGAGCGCCCCGAGAAGCGGGTACCCATGAGCCGTCTGCGCCAGACGATCGCCAAGCGTCTCGTTCAGGCCCAGCAGACGGCGGCCATGTTGACCACTTATAACGAAGTGGACATGACCGAGATCATGGCCCTGCGTGCTCAATACAAGGATACTTTCCTCAAGGCCCACGATATCAAGCTTGGCTTTATGGGCTTCTTTGTAAAAGCCGCTTCAGAAGCGCTCAAGCGTTTTCCTGACGTCAATGCCTCTATTGACGGCACCGATATTGTCTACCACGGTTACCAGGATATAGGCGTGGCGGTGTCCACCGATCGTGGACTGGTTGTGCCGGTTCTGAGAGACACTGACAGCATGAAAATTGCCGATGTCGAGCGTAATATTGCTGATTTCGGCAAGCGTGGCCGCGAAGGCAAGCTGGGCATGGATGATATGATGGGTGGCACCTTCACTATCACCAACGGCGGTACCTTTGGTTCATTGATGTCGACGCCGATCATCAATCCGCCGCAGACCGCGATTCTGGGGATGCACAAGATTCAGGATCGCCCGATGGCAGTGAACGGCAAAGTGGAGATTCGCCCGATGATGTATCTGGCGGTTTCCTACGATCACCGCATGATCGACGGTAAGGATGCCGTCCAGTTTCTGGTGACCATCAAGGAACTTCTGGAAGACCCTGCACGCTTGTTGCTGGACGTGTAAGTCTCGCCACAAACGAACACGCATTCACGTTCAATTGCACTTCGCCTCCCGCCCCATACGGGGGGAGGCAACCAAGCTAAAGGAGCCAACATGGCTGATAAGTTTGATGTGATCGTAATCGGTGCCGGCCCCGGTGGGTATGTGGCCGCTATTCGTGCAGCTCAACTCGGTCTCAAGACGGCCTGTGTCGAAAAATGGGTTGGTAAGGAAGGCAATGTTGTACATGGCGGTACCTGTCTCAACGTTGGCTGTATCCCCTCCAAGGCGCTGCTCGAAGCCTCACACAAGTTCGTCGAAGCAAAGCATGACTTTGACGAATTGGGCATTCAGGCACCTGATGTCTCCATGGACGTCACTAAGATGATGTCGCACAAGGATAAGATTGTTAAGAACCTGACCGGTGGCATTTCCGGTCTGTTCAAGGCCAATGGTGTTACTTCTATCGAAGGCGCGGGTAAAGTGGCTTCGGGCAAGCAGGTTGAAGTCACCGGGCATGATGGTAAGACCACGATGTATGATGCCGATAACATCATCATCGCGGCGGGTTCGGTACCGATTGAAATTCCACCGACCCCGCTGGTTGAAGGCATGGTGGTTGATTCGACCGGGGCGCTGGAGTTTCAGGAAACGCCCAAGCGTCTGGGCGTGATTGGTGCGGGCATCATCGGCCTGGAGCTGGGTAGTGTCTGGAACCGCCTGGGTTCAGAGGTCACCATGCTTGAAGCCATGGATGATTTCCTGCCAATGGTAGACGCTTCCATCGCCAAGGAAACCCAGAAGATTCTCAAGAAGCAGGGTCTGGATATCAAGCTTAATGCCCGGGTGACCAGTTCCGAGGTCAAGGGCGATGAAGTGGTGGTGAAATACACCGATGCCAACGGCGAGCAGGAAACAACGTTTGACAAGCTGATCGTCTGCGTGGGTCGTCGCCCCTATACCAAGGGCGTGATTGCTGACGGTGTCAGCATTGAGCTGGATGAGCGCGGCTTTATCTTTGTTGATGACCAGTGCCGTACCAACCTGCCTGGCGTTTACGCGGTTGGGGACTGTGTGCGTGGCCCCATGCTGGCACACAAGGCATCCGAAGAAGGCATTATGGTGGCAGACATCATTGCTGGCCATAAAGCCGAGATGAACTACGACACCATTCCGAACGTGGTGTATACCTTCCCGGAAGTGGCCTGGGTGGGTATTACCGAGCAGGAAGCCAAGGCCAAGGGCATTGACGTAAAAGTTGGCGCCTTCCCGTTTGCCGCCAGCGGTCGTGCCATGGCCAATAACGCAACGGAAGGAACCGCCAAGGTCATTGCGGACGCTGAAACGGATCGTATCCTGGGCATGCACATCGTCGGCCAGCACGCTGGTGAAATGATTGCTCAGGGGGTAATTGCCATGGAGTTTGGTTCCAGCGCCGAAGATCTGGCCCTGACCTGCTATGCCCACCCGACCATGTCGGAAGCCGTGCACGAGGCAGCGCTTGCCGTTGATGGCCATGCTATCCATATGGCCAACCGCAAGAAGCGTAAATAAGCCGGCTAACCTATAAGAAAGCGCCACCGCAAGGTGGCGCAACGCTTTCGGCCATGCCGGTCTGTTACCTCGCCGGCAGGAACCGCAAGCACGGGGATGGTAATCACTGACGTTTGCCATCGTTCGAGTCACATGCAACCAATGGCATGAATCGATGAATCTTCACGAGTATCAGGGCAAGCAGTTGTTTGCCGATTATGGTTTACCTGTATCCAAGGGCTTTGCCGTGGATACGCCAGAAGAAGCCGAAGAAGCGTGTAAAAAAATCGGCGGTGATATGTGGGTCGTCAAGGCTCAGGTTCACGCAGGCGGTCGTGGAAAGGCGGGCGGGGTTAAACTGATCAAGGATCCCGCTGAAGCCAAGACCTTCGCCGAGCATTGGCTTGGCAAGAACCTGGTGACCTACCAGACAGACGAAAACGGTCAGCCAGTGGCCAAGATCCTGGTTGAGACCTGCACGGATATCGCCGATGAGCTGTATCTGGGTGCGGTGGTCGACCGTACGACCCGTCGCGTTGTCTTTATGGCATCGACCGAGGGCGGTGTTGAAATCGAGACCGTTGCGGAAGAAACACCTGAGAAGATTCTCAAGGCCGAGATTGATCCGCTGGTGGGTGCACAGCCTTATCAGGCTCGTGAGCTGGCCTTTGCGTTGGGTCTCAGTGGCGATAAGGTCAAGCAGTTCACCAAGATTTTCCTGGGGCTGTCCAAGCTGTTCCACGAGAAAGATCTGGCGCTTCTGGAAATCAACCCGCTGGTCATTACCGATGAAGGTAACCTGCACTGCCTCGACGCCAAACTGGGCCTCGACAGCAATGCGCTTTACCGTCACCCGGACCTGCAGGCCATGCGTGACCCGTCCCAGGAAGACGAGCGCGAAGCGGATGCTGCCAAGTGGGAGCTGAACTACGTAGCGCTCGACGGTAACATCGGCTGCATGGTCAATGGCGCAGGCCTTGCCATGGGTACCATGGATATCGTCAACCTTAACGGTGGCAAGCCGGCCAACTTCCTCGACGTGGGTGGTGGTGCTACCAAGGAACGCGTTGCTGAAGCGTTCAAGATCATCCTGTCTGACGACAACGTCAATGCCGTGCTGGTTAACATCTTTGGCGGCATCGTACGTTGCGACATGATTGCTGAAGGCATTATCGGTGCCGTTGAGCAAGTCGGTGTTAACGTACCGGTGGTCGTACGTCTGGAAGGTAACAACGCCGAACTGGGGGCGGAAAAACTCGCGTCCAGTGGTCTCAACATCATCGCGGCTACCAGTCTGACCGACGCGGCTCAGCAGGTCGTTAAAGCGGCGGAGGGCAAGTAATGAGCATCCTGATCGACAAGAACACCAAGGTCATCTGCCAGGGTTTCACCGGTGGCCAGGGCACGTTCCACTCCGAACAGGCGATTGCCTATGGCACGCAGATGGTCGGTGGTGTTACGCCGGGCAAAGGCGGCCAGGAGCACCTCGGCCTGCCCGTTTTCAATACCGTTAAAGACGCGGTCGAGAAAACCGGCGCGGAAGCCAGCGTTATCTATGTACCGGCCCCTTTCTGCAAGGATTCCATCCTTGAAGCGGCCAATGCGGGTATCAAGCTGATCGTGTGCATTACCGAAGGCATTGCCACGCTGGATATGCTGGAAGCCAAGGTGAAGTGCGACGAGCTTGGCGTACGCCTGATTGGCCCGAACTGCCCGGGTGTCATTACTCCGGATGAATGCAAGATCGGCATCATGCCGGGTCACATTCATCAGCCGGGCAAGGTTGGTATCGTGTCGCGTTCTGGCACCCTGACCTATGAAGCCGTCAAGCAGACCACGGATCACGGTTTCGGCCAGTCGACCTGTGTCGGTATCGGTGGGGACCCGATTCCGGGCTCCAACTTCATCGATATTCTCGAAATGTTCGAGAACGATCCGAAGACAGAAGCCATCGTGATGATCGGCGAAATCGGCGGCACCGCCGAAGAAGAAGCGGCTGCCTACGTTAAGGCCAACGTTTCCAAACCCGTGGTGTCCTATATTGCCGGTGTGACAGCCCCTCCCGGTAAGCGTATGGGCCATGCAGGCGCCATCATCTCAGGCGGTAAAGGCACCGCTGATGAAAAGTTTGCTGCCCTGGAAGACGCCGGAGTCAAGACCGTACGTTCTCTGGCTGAAATTGGCGACGCCTTGAAAGAAGTCACCGGTTGGTAAGACACTGCATTGCAGTGGCTTGTAAAATGTAAAAAGAGCACCCCAGGGTGCTCTTTTTTGTGCAGGCAATAAAAACGGCGCTGAAAAGCACCGTTTGCGGAGTACCTGACGTTGTCTCCAGGCAGTGAGGCTAGACAACCGGACGAGCCACCAGTGAGCGGGTTTCCTCACGGGCTTCGGTCAGCGCCACTCGCAGGCTGTCGCCGAGTTTGAAGCGTTCTTCGCCTTCAATCTGAATGCGGCCCTCTTTGTCGTCGATCACTACCTTGGTGCGGTCACTGTGCATCAGGGGGGCGGGCACAAAGGCGGTGGCGCCATTTTCCAGCAGGCGTACCCGCATGCCCCCCCGGTTGATGGCCATCACCTCGGCGTCAAAGGCTTGCTGATTCTCCGCCGCCGGGGTCAGGTAGCGTACATACAGCCAGTCCTTGACATCGCGCTCAGCCATGCGGTTCAGACGACGGCGCTCGGTGAGCTGCTCGGTGAGCTGCTGGCTGGCTTCCGCCGGGGCCTGTTCTCCCTTGAGGATACGCTTGATCAGGCGGTGGTTGACCATATCACCGTATTTGCGAATCGGTGACGTCCAGGTGGCATAGGCATTCAGGCCCAGGCCAAAGTGCGGCCCAGGCTGGGCTGACATGCTGGTAAAGCCTTGGAAGCGACGCAGACGCGCGTCCAGCCAGGCGTCGTCACGGCTTTCCAGCGCCCGTTTGAGATCCTTGTAGTGGGCCAGTTCAAGCAGCGCTTCACGGGCGACCTCAATCTCCTGACCGGCCAGAAACTCCTGGGCGGCTTCGGCTTTATCAGGCTCAAAGGCACGGTGGACGTTAAAGATGCCGTGGCCGATATGCTGGGCCAGATAATCAGCGCAGCAGGCGTTGGCCACGATCATCGATTCCTCGATCATGCGGTTGGCGATGCGGCGCTCTTCGGTGCGAATTCCCAGCACGTTGCCTGCATCGTCCAGGTCAAAGACGTAATCCGGACGATCCTTGAACACCAGGGCATGCTCGTTACGCCAGGCGGTACGTGCTTCGGTCAGTGCCTGCAGCGCTGTGAGCTGTTCGGCGATGTTGTCCGCCGGCGTCCAGTCACCCTGGCCTTCAATCCAGTCGGAGACACGATCATAGGCCAGCCTGGCGTGTGACATGACGTTGGCTGCAAAGAAGCGATATTCGCCGAGGCTTCCATCGGCGTTTATATTCAGAGTGCATGCCAGGGCAGGACGCTTTTGACCCTCCCACAGCGAGCAGAGGTCATCGGCCAGCTGTTCAGGCAGCATGGTGACATTCTGACCCGGCAGGTAGACGGTAAAGGCGCGAGTGCGTGCTTCGAGATCAGCCGCATGGCCTTCTTCGACGTAAGCGGTCGGGTCGGCAATGGCTACGCTCAGGCGCCAGCCGCCGTTAGCCAGGGGTTCGACGTGCAGGGCGTCATCCATATCCCGGGTTTTCTCACCATCAATGGTAAAAAACGGCCAGGCAGTCAGATCCTCGCGGACCAGTCCTTCGTCCAGCAGCGGCCAGTTGGTGCCTGCATCCGGGCACTCCTGTTCCAGTGCATGGCGGGCAAGGGTTACCCGCCATGGCACGGCTGGGTCATCTGACTTGGCCACCAGCTCATCAATCTGGGCAAAAAAGCCCCGGTCGTTCTCTTTCAGCGGATGGCGAACCAGGCGGGCAACCACCCAGTCACCGTCTGCGATGCTGGCTTCATCCAGGCTGTTCTTGATGCGGGCTTTGAGTACATTGCGAATAGACGGGTGATCGGGCACCACCGCCAAACGTCCCTCACGTTTTTGGACGCGGGCAATAAAACGGTCGAGCCCGGCTTCAAGCAGTTTTTCCGGTTCGACAGACTGCTTGTCACCATTTTCATGGATAACGGCTTCAACGCGGTCGCCATGCAGGACCTGCTTCATGGCGGGCGGTGGAACGAAATAGGATTCACCAGCGTCGGTTTCCAGAAAGCCAAAGCCTTTTTCAGTGGCCTTGATCACGCCTTCCGCGCGCGGGGTGGTGTCACGAATCTGTTGCTTGAGTTGGGCAAGTACCGAATTATTTTGCAGCATGAGGTCAATCAGTTGGCAAGGGTAGGGGTCACACTATACGGATTCCCGTGCGCCAGGCCAATCACCCGGCTCACAGATGCTGATCGTTTGTTGAGCATCAATATCTTAGCGTCGCCCATGTGAATCGGTTAAGCTGCTGAAAGTGCAGGCGTGTCTGCTGAATATCAAACGAGGAGGGTGTAATGGCAGTGCAGCTGATTGTTTCCGACCTGGACGGAACCCTGTTGGACACTCACCACCGCTTGCATGCAAGCACCATCAAGGTGTTGCGTTTGCTGGCCGAACAAGGTCACCACATCGCCTTGGCATCCGGCCGCCATTACCATGACATGCGGGTGTTTCGCGATCAGCTGGATATTCCCATTCATCTTATCAGCACCAACGGCGCCTATACCCATGACCCTGCAGGCCAACTGTTGAATGCCAGCTATCTTCAGCCCGATCATGCGCAAACGCTGATTCAGCTGCCCCGCCCACCCGAGGTGCGGCTGAGCCTGTACCGGGAAAGTGGCTGGCATGTGGATGCACCCGCACCGCATCTGCTCTCAATTCATGCCACCACCGGTTTTACCTATCAGGTAGTGCCACCAGAAAAAATGGACGCTGATGGGGTGGGCAAGGTGCTGTATCTGGGTGACCCCGCGGCGCTGGCCGAACTGGAAAGCCAGGCCTATCAAGCGCATGGGCAGGGGCTACATATTACCTACTCCACCTCCGATGCCCTGGAAATCATGGCCGGCGGCGTCAATAAGGGCGTTGCCCTGTCTGCCCTGCTGGAAAAGTTGGGCCTGGCCGCCGCGGATTGCCTGGCATTTGGCGACAACCTTAATGATATCGAGATGCTCAACCTGGCCGGTGAAGCCCAGGTGATGGCCAATGCCCACCCGGCGCTGTTTCAGCGCGTTACTGGTGCTCGGCGCATCGGCCATCACAGCGATGCGGGTGTTGCTCAGTGGCTGACAAAACGCTTTAAGTTATAGGAGGCCGTTGATGTTTCATCGCGGTCGCGACAGAAGCCCTTTTGGTACAGAGTTGTTGCAGAGCAAGGCGTGAGTAAACGGCAACAGACTCTAATCCTCCGATTGGGCGTTGCGCTGGGTATCGAGGCGGCGGATCTGGCGCCATAGATCCTGTCGCAGGTCTGTCATTCGCGGTTGCTGTTCGGGAGTGAAGGCCAGCGGTCGGCACAGCCGCTGGGCTCTCAGCCCCAGCCGGGCGCTCAGCAGGCCGGTGGCCAGGCCCTGGCTGGCACGTGCGGAAAGGCGCCCGGCCACATCCAGAGACAGCATGTCCATACCGGCATCGGTGGCAAGTTCGCTGGCACCGGCGAAGGCCATCTGGTAGAGCACGCTGCGAAACAGTTTCAGACGGCTGATAAAACTCAGCTCCAGTCCATACAGTCGGCAGAGGCGGTTGATCATTGCCAGGCTGCGCCAGGCGACCAGCGCCATATCCACCAGTGTCAGCGGGCTGACGGCTACCATGATGGCGGTTTCCCCGGACATGCGCGAAATCAGCCGCTGGGCTTCCCGGTCGCGTGGGGCCAGCAGGTGGTAATCGAGCAGGGTCATGATGTCTGCGCTGCTGTGATGCGGCTGGCTGGCATGTTGAAAGGCTTGCCAGTGCGGGTCGTCATCACTGAGCGTCAGCTGGCGTCGCAGGGTATCGGCCTGTTGCATGGCCTGACGGGGGGAGCGCTGGGGAAGTTCCGCCAATGCTTCACGTAGTTTGTCATGGCGTTTAAGGCGTTTGAGGCGCGTTAATTCTCGCAGAAGTGAAACAGCGCCAAATCCAATAAGCCCCAGGCCGAAGAGCTGCCAGGCAGCATCCAGCCAGCGTGCCTGTTCAAAGGCAACGGGAATGCCCGATACCAATTCGGCACTCCCTAACGCGGCCACTCCTGCCAGGGAAAAGATCAGCCCCCAGCGGCGTTTGCGCGGCGCAGACAGGGTTTCTTCAGGTAACGCCTTGTGGTCTGACGGTGTGGTTTCCAGCGGTTGGTGGGCGGTGTGTGCATCAAAGCGACGGGTGCCGCGCAGGGTATCTTCAGTGTCACTGTTCGGGCGCTTCGCGCTGTCGGCCTGTGCGTCATCAAGCGAAAAGTGACGCCGCGGACGAGGCTGGGGTGCGTTACTGTTCTCTGTCTGAGGGTCGGTCATGCGAGTTTGTCTCCCAGTAACCAGTCAAGGGCGGCATCCATGCGGATATGGGCAAGAGCCTGATCAGATGAGCCCATGGGGCGAAAATGCGGAAAGTCGAAGCCCTGCTGCTGCCAGAAGCGCTCTTCTGGCAGGCGCGCCGGCACATCGCCTGGGTAAATTAGCACGTCTTCACCTTGCAGGGTGGTGCCGTAGAGGGCGGCCAGGCGCTGGCCCTGCTGATTGACCTCGCGGGCCTGGGTGGCCCGGATCGCCGCCAGCGACAGCGCCTTGACCGGAATGTCGGCAAAGCGCAGATCTTTGAGCGGCTCGGCCAGTAGCGCTTCAAGCAGGCGGACCAGATTACTGTGTTGATCAGGCGTGACATGGTCTGCCTTGGTGGCGGCAATGGCGAGGCGGTCAATGCGCGGCGAAAACAGCCGGGTCAGCAGGCTGCGCTGGCCGTAGTCAAAGCTGTGCATCAGCTGCTGCAGCGCCCGAGACAGATCTTCAAACCGTTCGGGGCCGGCGTTCAGCGCCCCGAGAACATCGACCAGCACAATCTGACGGTCAAAGCGGCGGAAATGGTCACGATAGAAGGGTTTGACGATATGCTGCTGATAATAAAGGAATCGTTTGGCCAGGGTGGCATAGACGCTGGTTTCAGGCAGCGCCTGGCGCTGCTCGGTCGATAGCCCGATAGCCGGTAAAGGAAAGAACTGCAGTACCGGCGCCCCTTCAAGTTCCCCGGGTAACAGGAAGCGCCCAGGCTGCAGGTCTGAAAAACCGGCCTGTTTGGCCTGTTTCAGACCATCAGCGTAGGCCGCTGCCAGGTCGGCGAGCTGGGCTTCATCCGCCTCAGCGGCGGGGTCAAGCTGCTCGACTCGGGCTTGCCAGGCGCTGAACAACGCCTGACGATGCACGCCGCTATGCTGGGTCTGGGCCTGGCACCAGCTGTCGAAGTCATGGGCCAGCATGGGCAGGTCGAGCAGCCATTCACCCGGGTAGTCAAACAGGTCCAGGGTCAGGTGGTTGAACTCCGGGGCTAACCAGCCGCGCTGGGCAGGGCGATAGCGTAACTGCAGGCGCAACTCGCTGATTCCGCGCGTCGGTTCTGGCCAGCGCGGCGGTTTGGCGTTGAGCGCATCGAGGGCGGCATCGTAAGGAAAGCGTGGAACGCCCAGATCCGGCTGGGACAAGCGTTGGGCGCCGAGCAAGCGGCCCTCGCGTGCCGCTGGCAAGAGGTCGAGTTGCGCCTCAAGCCCGGCATGGCGCAGCTGGTTGACCAGAGACGTCAGAAAAGCGGTTTTTCCCGCCTGGGAAAGGCCGGTAACGGCCAGCCTGAGCTGCCGATCACGGGTTCGTTCCATCAGGTTGGTCAGTTCCCGCCCCAGGCGTTCGCGGTTAAAGGGGGATGGCATCAGGCGTGGCTCCTCTGGAAGACGCCGCTATGCGCCACTTTGGCGTAGCATCTGCACCAACTGGTAAAACATCGGCAGGGTCGCAATCTGAAAACCTATCACGGCAATGACATAGCCGGGCCAGCGGCGGGTCATTTTCTGCGCCAGCGTCAGCCCAACCAGGCAAACCACCATGCCGAGCAGATTGAAAACCAGCGTCGCGGCTTCAAGCCAGTACTGAGGGTTCATGGATAAGCGTTCCTTGTTGGCTAAAAGGGATCAAAGATCAGGATGATGTAACGCCTGCGGGTGTGAGCAGCCAGTGTCAGGCGCGGCTGATGGTGGTACCCAGCATGTGCTGGGCATCTGGCACCAGCCAGACCGGGTCGAGCCGGGTGTTGGCCGCTTCCACGCATAAAAAGCGTCCAGCGGCCTCTGCCGGGGTATCCGCTGGCAATGCGTCGCCCGGATGCCAGATCACGGTCGAATCGCTGTCGTGTTTGGCAATCCGCAGTTGACGGCTGCCGTCATCCAGAATGACCGCTGCGTTGCTGTGGTAGATACGGTCGATAGGGCCGCGAATCGCCAGGGTGCCTTGCTGCTCGTCTTCGGCGAAACCACGCCGCTTGTCGAGATAGCGCGCACCGGCCAGCCCTTCCAGGCGGCAATGCTGAACCTGGTCAACCGCCAGATAGCTGTGCAGGGCGGCACTGATCTTGACCGGTGCTGTGCCGCAGTTCTCGCTGATCAGCTCAACGTGCAGGCGCTGGGCGTTGGCCTGGATCACCACGCGCACATTAAGCTGACTATGCAGCCGGTCTTGGGGTGAAAGATGGGCTTCAATACCTTCTTCATGCTCGTCAACCGCCTCAAGGTGCCACAACGCATGGCGGGCCAGCCCATGGAAGGGGCCACTGCGGTCGTCACTTTCATCGGCATAGCGCTCGTCGCCAAACCACGGCCAGCATAAGGGAATGCCGCCGCGCAGTGCTCCGGGCAGTGCCTGGGGGATGGGCGTCATCCATAGCCAGGGCACGGTATCATCGGCCGGTTGAAAGTGCACTACCTGCCCACCCTGCAAGGCAATGGCAAGCTCACCCCAGGGCTGGTTGAAAAGCACCAGCTCACGCTCCTGCCAGATAACCGTTTGTTGGCCTTGGGTAGCCTGAATCAAATGGCGAAGCGAATCGGGAATCATCAGTTATCGTGCTCCTGTGTGGTCGGGCGATATTATCGGAGGATATGCTATGGTAGAACATGCGAATGATACAGGTAAAATTCCACACAAATGATAGGACTTGGAGTCTGATATGGGCTTGATTGCATGGTTGATTATCGGGGGGCTGGCTGGCTGGATTGCCGGCAATATTATGCGTGGAGGCGGCTTCGGCATTCTGGGCAACATCGGTGTTGGCATTGTTGGAGGCGTGCTGGGCGGTTTCCTGTTTGGCTTGCTCGGACTGAAAGCGGGTGGCTTTATTGGTTCTCTGGTCACCGCAATTGTGGGTGCTGTGGTATTGCTCTGGATAATCAGCAAGGTCAAGCAGTCAGATTGAAAACACCCAGCTCGCTAACGCCGCCTGCTATTTCCGCCCGGTCATACCGGGCGGAGATGTTTTTGCTATTGGCGTGGGCTGGCTGAAGTCACCTGGGTTACACTACGCGGCCCTAATGAGCTGGCGCTGAAAAATAATGGTGCCAGGCCACCCCTGAAGCAAGACGAGGTGATTCTTGGTCGATGCAATAACCTCAGGGTGTCATTGCTGATGCCCCGGAAGATGAATCCAGCATTTCAACACTGGCCACAGGCTTCAGCGGCTCGTTGCTGGCGTGTCTGCGCGCTGCTCAGGCCGGTCACCGAGTATCCGGGCAGCCGTAATGCCTGGCCGGACGCGGCAGAGTGGCTGCATAAGGCCTGGGATATCAAGGACCACGACTCCCTGATGACAACGCTACTGTGGTTGAGTGCCCAGGGGGAACGCCAGCGCTGGGACGTTGAGGCCGGTTTGTTGAAAACGCTGAATGATGCCGAGCATGCCGCCTGGCTGGATGAGCATCAGGAAGCGCCGCATGCACGTCTGCTGTCAACGTATATAGCCCAGCAAGAACCGCTGGACTGGGCCGCCTGGGACTGGCTGCGCATGGCCGAGCTTGCTTGGGCGGGTGCGTGCTGTGGTTACCTTACCCAGCAGGATGCCGATCATGTTGCAGCCCATTCGGTTGATCTCTTGTGTCAGCGCTACGCGGACTGGACAGAGCTGTTAAGTGCCTTCGTGCGTGGTTTGAGCCTGTTTGAAGGTGAGGATCGCCGCGACGTTGGCTGCTCGGCCAATGAGCAGGAGCTGTTGGTATCTCCCCATAGCCCGTGGGCTGAGCCTCTGCAGAGTCTGTTGAATAGCGAGGTACGTGATGCGTCTCGCAAGACGCTAAGGCGTTGGCGTGAGAGTGCCTACCACTGGTTGTTGGCCCTGGCCGGCGTGCGTGAGCCTGAGTTGATGCTGCGCCAGGGTGGCGTAGCCCTGATGTTGCCTGAAGCCAGGCGTATGGAAGTGGCGCATTTTCTGCAGGATACCCTGGGGCTGCATGCGGATGAAGGGGCCGGAGCCATGGCCCGTTACTGGTTGCCCGCCCAGGCGCACCACCTTAATCAGCTGGCTGCCGACGCCTATCATGGTATCCGGCCAGCACTGCACAGTGTGTTTGGTGAAGCTGACCCTCAATGGCAGGAACAGCGGGATGCGCTGAAATTGATCAGTCGGCATTCGGCAACGATTCATATGGCCGAAAAATTCGCCTTTTACCTGCATATGGCATTGGATAGCCAGCTGTTTGATCAGGACGCGCTATTGGATTATGTCGTGGCGCTGAAAAGCAGCCTGTGCCGTTTTTATCCTGACGCACACAGCCTGCTCCGGGCCTGGTTGGCCTGGGAACAGTGTCTGCCGGATACCGACAGCCAGTCACTGGTGCATGAAATTGCCTGGCACCTTGATGACCCGGGCAGCCTGTTCAACTGGCTCGACTGGCAAGCCGGAACCTGGCGTGAACCGGGCGTAAGGCCGGCCTTGAGTCACTTTACGGCCATGGCGCTTGCCGGACCGCTGAATAGCGCCGCCTGGGGAGAGCCGTATCCGGAAAGTGAGCGCGAACAGCGTGAAATTCTCGCTTGGGTCGAGAACCACTATCAGTTACAGAACGCCGCTGAGTTGAAGGAATTTATCCGCTTTATGCTGGACTCCGGCGACCGTCAGGACTATCAGGTCAATTACGCGCCCTATACGCTCAACCCTGGGCGCCTGGATGCCGAGATTGCCATTCTGGAATCCGGGCAGTGTGGCCCGGAAGAACTTCAGCACCTGCTCCGCCTTCAGCGCGTGCGCGACGATGAAGATGGCTGCAACAAGATGGATATGACCGCCTGGGATATTGCTCAGGTAGTTGACCTGGCAATTGCCGGACGGCAACTGGACTGGCTGACGCTGGCAGAGTTTCATCACCTGCTGGATCAGGCGTATGGGTTGGCAAGCCAACACTACAGCAGTTGGCAGACCTACGCCGAGGGGCTGTACGCCGGATTCTCTTTCTTTATGGGTGATACCCCCGAGCGCGACAGTTTTCTGGCCGGTCTGCGCCAGGCCCTGACCGCCTGGCTGTGCGCTGCTCCTCTATTGGCAGGGCCCTGGGCAAGCCTGGATTTTCCCGGCAATAAGCCGCGCCATTTTGCACCACTTCACATAGACACCTTGCCGGGTGATCAACGTACCTTGCATTAACGAGGGCTCATTGAATGGCTGCTTTATTCGCCAATATGAGGTGTTTTCGCTTATAGTCCTGTGTATACAAGATCAGAAATGCACCGCCAGTGAAAAACCGCGGTTGGATGAGAGGACAAAGACGCATGGTAGCGTTCACTAAGTTTCCCCATGGGGAAAGCAATGCCACGCAAAACAGTTTGCCGATGGCTGGTAATAAAGTCTTAAAGGGGGTTTGTCTGGCGAGCACAATGCTGCTTGTATCGGGCTGTGCCAGCTCTTCCAAGCAGGCGAGCATCGCTGCACCAGACAACTATTTTGCCATGTCGCTACCGGATATGCCCGGCAGTCATGAAGTGTTGATGTCGCCCGCGGATTCTTCGGCTGCCTGGCAGGATTTTGGTACGACTTCCCGGAATACTGCTGTGCGGCGGGCCCTGCTGGCTCAGCACCAACGCTGGGTCGGCACACCTTACCGGCTGGGTGGAACCAACGAGCGCGGCATTGACTGCTCGGCATTAATCCAGAACGTATACCGTGACACCTTCAATCTGCAACTGCCGCGTACTACCCGTCAACAGGTCAAGCAGGGGAGCCGGGTTGATCAAAGCGAGCTTCAACCCGGCGATCTGGTCTTCTTCAACCCACCCGGGGCGCTTCGGCATGCCGGTATATACATCGGCGATGGTCGCTTCATGCATGCCTCATCATCAAAAGGGGTGATGATTTCTCGCCTGGATAACCATTATTGGCAACGTTATTACTGGCAGTCTCGCCGCACGCTGGAACCTACCCATCTGGCTGGGCTGAATGATTCACTCTAGCGTTGAGGGGAGGGTATGATTGAAGCCAGAACAGCCGCTTGGTGGCGTGCAACGGCTGCTCTTTGCCTTGGCTCGTTTGTTGTTTTCATCAATCTATACGTTCCTCAGCCGCTACTTCCTGAATTACGTCAAGCCTATGGTATCTCGACACTGGGCGTCAGTCTGGTGATGTCGATTGCTACCCTGTCGCTGGCGCTATCGCTTTTGGTATTTGGGCCGTTATCAGATGCCATCGGTAGAGCGCGCATCATGGGCTACACCCTGTGCATTTCAGGTCTTTGTTCTCTGTTGCTGGCTTTTGCTCCTGACATTGAAACCCTTTTGGTGCTGCGCTTTGTGCAGGGCTTCTTCCTTGGTGGCCTGCCTGCCGTGGCGATTGCCTGGATGGGTGATGAGTTTGATCGGCCAGCCTTACTCAGCGCTGTTGGGCTATATATTGGCGCCAACTCGCTGGGGGGAATCAGCGGACGTGTGATTGGCGGCAGTGTAGCCCAGTGGGGCGGTGCCAGTGCGGCATTCATGACGGTGGGCCTGATGACGCTTATAGGCGCTGTGCTGTTTTGGCGTCTGCTGCCCCCAAGCCGTGCTTTTCGTACTCACTCTTTTCATTTGCGGACAGCACTGCAAGGGCTTTTCGGTCACCTGCGATCACCCGTTCTTATAACTGCCTACGCTCTGGGCGGTATCAACTTTCTGATTTTTATCAATCAGTACAGCTACGTCACCTTCCGTTTATCCGACGCCCCTTATCAACTGGCGGCCACCAGCCTGGGGCTGATTTTTCTGACCTATCTGGGGGGAACCCTGGGGTCTGCACTGTCTGGGCGACTGGCCAGCCGTTTTTCTCCTGCGCGCTGTATTGTCATGGGCGTTGTAATTCTGATGACGGGCACCGCTGTCACCCTGTTTGAATCACTACCGCTCATTATTGTGGGACTCACAATCAATGCCTTTGGCTTTTTTCTTGCTCACTCCCTGGCGTCGGGCTGGGTGGGGCGATACGCTCGGGGGGCACGAGGTAGCGCGTCTGCGTTGTACCTGGTTTTTTATTATGTTGGGGCCAGCCTTGGCGGGTTCTGGTTGGAGCCCTTCTGGCAATGGGCAGGTTGGCTGGGTATCGCCATTGGCTCATGGTTATTGCTGACGATCACACTGCTTATCGCCCTCCGCATGTGGCAAATGGAGCGCTCTCAGGTGTGAGAAATAAAAAAGCGGCCTCTAAAGGCCGCTTTCTGGTCGCTTGGCAATGAATGCCAGGCGATATATTTCGACAACAGTAGAATCAGTGCTCTACGCCGCCTTCTCCATGTACATGGCCGTGCTCGACTTCTTCTTCGCTGGCTTCACGAACGGTAGCGATTTCAACATCAAAGTTAAGATGCTGACCCGCCAGCGGGTGGTTGCCATCGACGACGACGGTGTCGCCTTCAACTGTCTTGACGGTGACCATCAAAGGGCCGCCTTGAGTCTGGGCCTGGAACTGCATGCCGGGCTCAACGCTCTCGACGCCCTGGAACGCATCGCGCGGTACTTCCTGCATCAGCTGTTCCTGAACTTCGCCATAGCCTTCTTCCGGAGCTACCTTGACGACCAGCTTTTCACCTGCACCACGACCTTCGAGTTCTTTTTCCAGGCCGGGAATGATGTTGCCAGCGCCGTGCAGATACGTCAGCGGTTCGCGGCCTTCGGAACTGTCAAGCACCTCACCTGCGTCGTTGGTCAGGGTATAGTGGAAAGCGACAACCGAGTTTTGCGCAATTTGCATTTAATAACCTTTCGGTGAGTGCATGTTCTTATATGGTAACGCGGCAAAAGGGGGTTTGTCAGGGGGGGAGAAGCGATTTTCGCCTTCCATTTAAACGTTGGCGGTATTGCGTGATACCGTGCGCAAGGCTACTCTAGCGGGAGATTTCTAACCCATCCCTTTACTACCTTATGGAGCTTGTAATGACGGTTTTTCTGATTTGGGTGATTGCATTCGTGTTGATTGGTTATTTCACCAACAAGCGTTGGGAAAACGGTTTCAGCGATAGCCTGGACAAGATGTTGCCTGAAGTTCTCAAGACCCACGGTGAAAATCGACTGGTATGGGTAGTCGCGCTGGCAGTGCTCGGGGCCACAACCTTGGTGCGTCCGGTAGATATTCTGCTGGTGAGCATTCTGATCGGCATCATTGCCCTGGTGGTGATCAAGCTGGCCAGCTGGGCGGCCGGAAAAGCGGCTCATTAATAAGCTGAACGTTCGTTGTAGACCCGCAGTCAGTATCAAAAAACCGGTATGGTTCGCCATACCGGTTTTGCGTTTATCAGTCACTTAGCAGTGGCAGTTCAGGCATTGAGTCTGACATCTAGTAGGGGGCCACGCTAAGGTTGCGACCGCTGCCAATCAGGCGTACGCGCTGGCCAGGTTCAAACTGGCGGTCTGCGCGCTGAACAACCACCAGGTCTTCACCGGAGTCAGTGCGGATTTCCATTTCCCAGGCATTAATACGATTCGCAGCATCCTCTGCCGCTGTCCCTGCCAGAGCACCCCCGATGGCACCAATGGCCGTCGCAATTTCCTGACCGCTGCCTCCGCCTATCTGGTTACCCAGAAGTCCGCCGATAACAGCGCCGCCGCCGCCGCCAATCAGGTTGCCTGTGCGGCTGTCTGCCTGAATCTGTACCTGACGAATGGCCACGACAGTGCCGTACTTAACGCTTTGGGCTGTTTTGGCGTCATCGCCACGATAGACGTCACCCGAGAATTGAGAGGTGTTGGCACAACCTGCCAGGCTTAACAGGCTGAGTGCCGCTATAGGAAGAATACGTTTCATTAGAGCCTCCGATGGATAAATCCGTTTAACTGTTTATGAGTGTCAACGAGACCGCCTGACATATGCCTATGACCGCAATCCTGACGATAGGTGCTATTTCAGACCGAAATTATAGAACAGTGTTCTAAAATTTTCTCGGAAATGAGCCGGCTATGCTGAATACAGACCTAGGGCCTGTTGACGTTTCATCGCGAACCGCGTTGCTGCGCCAAAGAGCGTCAGGCAAGGCGCGACACGACGGCAATGGTGGTGCCCTTACCGAGTGACGCAACGCCGCATGGCGTTCTTTGGCGCGCAACCCGAAGGGACAGGACCCTTTTGGCACAGCCCTGCGTTGTTCGTCACTGATTGGGAGCCACCCAACCACGCTCCTCACGCCTTGTTCTGCACCAAAAGGACCTATGTCGCGGCCGTGATGAAACGTCAACAGGCCCTAGCATAACACCAGCACAATCATGACTCGCCATCCCCATTTTTGGGTGTTGATGGTCCCTCGCTTAAAACTGCCTGGACAAGGCAGCGACCAGGATACCGGCAAAAATAGCGGGTAAAGGTTTTTTGAGCACCAATACCGTTACAGCGGTAGTCAGCAGGGCAAGGCGTGCGCCGTTATCGCCATTGACGGCCATGGGGGCGAGTATGGCCACGAGAACAGACCCTGACATGGCATGAATAAACTGTTTGACCCGATAGCCAATCGGAATGAATGACATGATATAGACGCCGCCCCAGCGGGTTACCAGAGTGACGACGGCCATGATCAGGATAATCAGCAGGGTGCCGGTGCCAGTGGTTTCAACGAGCATCAGTTTGATACCCCCATGTCAGGCCTGCCAGGCCGCCGGCAAAGGCACCTACCACAATGTGGCTGTTCTCAGGTAGAAAACGATACGCCAGAAGCGAGGCAATCGCCGCGACTGACCAGATAAACAGCATACGCAGATTTTTTTCACCATTGACCACCATGGTCAGCAGAAAGCAGCCCATCACCATATCCAGCCCGAAGCGTTTGGGGTCGCTGACAACATTGCCAAAATAGATTCCCAGCCAGGTACCGATCACCCAGAAAAACCACAGGGCAAGACCACCACCGAGCAGGATGCCAAAGCCCGGTTTTTCTAGGCTGAACGCCTGCATTGACATGGCCCAGTTGGCATCTGACGCTACCAGCATGACACCATAGCGCTTGCTTTTGGGGAGGTGATGCAGCCAAGGGTACAAGGTAGCCCCCATCAGCAGGTGGCGGGCATTAATGGCAAAGACAGTGATCACCAGCGTAAACAGCGGAATTTCAGCGGCCCACAGATCCAGTGCTGCAAACTGCGAGGTGCCTGCAAATACCAGGGTGCTCATGGCAATCGCCATATTGCCATCGACGCCCGCCTGAGCCGCAGCCAGTCCAAAAGCAGCACCAAAGGCAATCACAAAGAGGGACAGGGGAACCAACTGTTTGAAGCCGTCCCAGACCAACGCCTTGTCGAAGTGATGCAGTATGACGTCATCGCTTGAGGTGTCTTGCTGTTTGTGCATTGGGCGGCTGCTTTCGAAGAGGTTTGAAAAGAGGGTTTCTGCAGGCTTTATTAGTGTATGTGACTGTCTTTTATATGATGAAAAGCACTAAGTACCGCCTATAACCAGTAATATAGTGCAATTGTATATGATTAGCAGGAACTTTCGACAACAAGACCTATAAATAAAAGCTACACAAAAAAGGAGGCTCCAGGGAGCCTCCTCAACGTTCATGAATAACGTTGGCGCGATGAGCGCCTCGTCTAATCAGCGATTAGCCGAACTGATTCATGGTGTTATCTTTACCGCCTGCTTTCAGCGCTGCATCACCGTGGAAGAATTCCTTGTGATCATCACCGATATTGGAGCCGGCCATATCCTGGTGACGGACCGTAGCGATGCCCTGACGGATTTCCTGGCGCTGAACGCCGGCTACGTAGGCCAGCATGCCTTCGTCGCCAAAGTAGCCCTTGGCCAGGTTGTCGGTAGACAGCGCCGCCGTGTGGTAGGTCGGCAGGGTGATCAGGTGGTGGAAGATACCCGCTTCGCGAGCGCCATCACGCTGGAAGTTACGCGTCCACTCGTCAGCCAGCTGGCCAAGCTCGGTGTTGTCGTACTCTTCGCTCATCAGCTTGTCGCGCTCGTAGGCAGACACATCCTTGCCTTCTTCCTGCCAGGCATCAAACACCTGCTGGCGGAAGTTGAGTGTCCAGTTGAACGACGGAGAGTTGTTGTAGACCAGCTTGGCATCCGGGCAAACTTCACGAATGCGGTTAACCATGCCGGCAATCTGGCCAACGTGAGGCTTCTCGGTCTCGATCCACAAAAGATCAGCGCCGTTCTGCAGGCTGGTGATACAGTCCAGCACCACACGGTCTTCACCGGTGCCCGGCTTGAACTGGTAAAGGCCGGACGCCAGACGCTTGACCTTTTTCAGCTTGCCTTCTGACTTGATGACCACGTCGCCGTTGTTGATCTCTTCAGGAGACTCAATGAAGTCACCGTCGAGGTAGCTGTTGTACTGGTCGCCCAGGTCACCGGGTTCATTGGTAATGGCAATCTTCTGGGTCAGGCCAGCGCCGAGGGAGTCAGTACGTGCCACGATAACGCCATCTTCAACGCCCAGCTCAAGGAAGGCATAACGTACGGCATTGATCTTGGCGATAAAGTCTTCGTGAGGAACGGTGACCTTGCCGTCCTGGTGGCCGCACTGCTTCTCGTCGGATACCTGGTTTTCCAGCTGGATACAGCAGGCGCCGGCTTCAATGAACTTCTTGGCCAGCAGGTAGGTGGCTTCAGCGTTACCGAAACCGGCATCAATATCGGCAATGATCGGCACGACATGGGTTTCGTGGCTGTCGATCTGCTTGATCAGGTCACGCTTTTTGACTTCATCACCGGCTTGCTGGGCTTCATCCAGGGCACGGAACAGGTGGTTCAGCTCCCAGGCATCCGCTTGCTTAAGGAAAGTATAGAGCTCTTCGATCAGGTCAGCGACGGAGGTTTTCTCGTGCATGGACTGATCAGGCAGCGGGCCGAATTCAGAACGCAGAGCGGCAACCATCCAGCCAGAGAGGTAGAGGTAGCTGCGCTTGGTGGTGCCGAAGTGCTTCTTGATCGAGATCAGCTTCTGCTGACCGATAAAGCCATGCCAGCAGCCAAGTGACTGGGTGTACTTTGAGGTGTCAGCATCGTAAGCCGCCATATCTTCACGCATGATCTTGGCAGTGTAACGAGCAATATCCAGGCCGGTATGAAAACGGTTCTGAACGCGCATGCGGGCGGCGTGTTCCGCCGTGATGTTGTCCCACTTGCTGCCTTGCTCATCACGCAGTTGCTTGAGTGCCTTGATTTCGTCGAGTAGACCGGTCATTTGCTATCCCTCAGTGTCATGTTTACCGTTCGCAGATACGTAATAGCTAATGCTGCACCTGCGAGATTGCGTCTAGCATCATTGATTTGGCGGCTGGTGTCTTTTAGCCAAAAGTCGCTTATCCAAAGGTCTAAATCTGCGTCGTTTGATCTAATGCCTTTCAGTGATGCGGCGATGTAGACACTATCGCCCAATCAATGCACTGCAACAATTGCTCCTTGGGGGCAGACAGGGTTGTAGCTTGACTACACG
>NZ_VMQS01000084.1 GCF_007625055.1 Halomonas sp. | reverse complement strand
GCCCAGGCCTGGCCAGAGGCAACGGCCCCCAAAGCAAGCCCGGCGACCACCATCGCCAATGGCGTTTTCCTGAAATGTAGATTCATGATGTTTTCCTGAATGTGTTATCTGGGGTTAGTGCAGTGTTGCGATTGGTGAAGCTACCAAGGCCTGGGTACTCAAGTATCATCGCGCTCCTGTTTACTGAGGACGTTGAGGATAAAGCCGCCGGGAACACCCGCCCGGCTTACCCCATGAACATTAACCAGCGGATACCTCATTCCACCTCGACGCGGTAGACGTAGGTTTGCGTCTGCTCGGGGGCAATGCTTTCCACCGGCTCCCAGCGCAGGCGGGTGTAATCTTCCGGCGGCACCACCTCTTCCTGCTGATTACCGTTTTCGTCTGTTACAACACGGGTGTAGGGTTCGCTCTGAAAATCGTCACCAGCGCCAGCACTGACAGTGAACTCGGCCGCCACGCTGGCGTTATCCGTGTCACCCACGTAGCGCGTGTTATCCGGGATCGGCCCGTTCACCACCAGCCCGGAAAGCGTGCGGTCAGAGACGTTGGTGTACAGCAGGCGGTATTCGATGGTGTCCCCCGGGCCGGCTTCCTCGGCCGGCATGAGGCGCTCCTCGCCGCCCTCTTCCACCACCAGGTAGCTCTCCAGGCTGCTTTCAAGTGGCGAATCCTGCGCCCAGGCGCCTGTGGCAAACAGCAGGGAACTCAACAGGGCGCTGCCTAAAAATTTGCACTTCATGCACATCACCTCGGTATTCAATGTTCTCGATTGTCGTGTCAGCGTTTTAATAAACGAGCCAAAACACACGCAATACTCAGTGGCACTGTGATTGTTTAATGCCTCACAAAAAATGCCGGCCTAACGCTATAAAGAGTCAAGTATCAGGCCCAATCAAACAGCTAAAAAATCAACAAACGTAAATTTTTTGATTTTTATTTTATTTAACAATTGAGCTGTTTCGGGATAACATACAGGACCCTCTGAGCATCAATATTTCCGCGCTCGTATGTATTGCCTAGAGCATTTGCATGATGGTTTTTACTGATAAAAATTACCAAGGCAAGATAGGATAAATCAGAACTAAAAAGGACAAAGGATGGCGTTCGGGTATTAGCCAACTATCCGAAGGGACAGGTCGTATAACGGTGAGTGTATTTATTGAGAAACGATAAATGAAAATTTTAATTTACATTTATACAGGCCTGCGGCACTGAGTCTTCTGAATCAATACCGGGTTCAGCCGCTGCTGTTACTGCCGGATGTATATCTGGCACAGAAAAAAGCCCCACCGGAGTGGGGCTTTGCTGTGCCAGGCTGGAACGGCCGTTAATATTACAGCAGCATACGGCGGATATCGGTCAGTGCATCCGCCAGGAAGGCGGTGAAACGCGCCGCATCGGCACCGTTGATGGCGCGGTGGTCATAGGACAGCGACAGCGGCATCATCAGGCGCGGCTGGAAGGCGGCACCGTCCCATACCGGCTTCATCTGGGATTTGGAAACGCCCAGAATGGCCACTTCCGGCGCGTTCACAATCGGCGTAAAGGCAGTCCCCCCAATCGAGCCGAGGCTGGAGATGGTAAAGCAGCCGCCGGTCATTTCATCGCGTTTGAGCTTCTTGGTCTGGGCTTTCTTGCCAAGCTCAGCCATTTCCTTGGCAATCTCGATCAGCGATTTCTGATCGGCGTTGCGCACCACCGGCACCATCAGGCCATCCGGGGTATCCACCGCCACCCCGATATGCACATACTTCTTCCAGACCAGCGTCTCGCCGTCACCCTTCAGGCTGACATTGAACTGGGGAAACTTCCTCAGTGCAAAGGCACAGGCCTTGACCATAAAGGGCAGCGGCGTGAGCTTGGCGCCCTGGGCTTCCGCTTCGGCCTTCATGGCCTTGCGGAAGGCTTCCAGTTCGGTGATATCTGCTTCATCAAACTGGGTGACGTGAGGCACGTTCAGCCAGCTGCGATGCAGGTTGGTCGCGCCCATCTTGAGCAGGCGGCCCATTGGCTTTTCTTCCACTTCACCAAACTGGCTGAAGTCGACTTCCGGAATCGGTGGGATGCCGGCCCCACCCGCAGCAGCGGCCGGTGCCGCGCCAGGCTTGGCACTGGGCGGATTGGCCAGCGCCTGCTTGACGTAGTTCTGCACGTCTTCTTTGAGCACACGCTCTTTAGGGCCGGTGGGCTTGACCAGGCCAAGATCCACGCCCAGCTCGCGGGCCAGCATACGCACTGCCGGACCGGCATGCACCCGTTTGGCATCACGCGGCTTCTGCGCGGCCACCTGGGCTTCCGGGCTGGGCGCGGCCCCAGCGCTGGCTGCCGGGGCAGGTGCCGGCGCGGGCTGTGAGGCAGCGGCAGGTTCAGCGGCTGCCTGTGGAGCCGGCGCTGCGCCGGGTGCGCCGGCCACTTCGATATAGCCGATCACATCGCCTTCGGAAACCGTATCGCCTTCCTTGACGGTCAGTTCCAGCAGCTTGCCCTTGTAGGGGCTGGGCACATCCATGGAGGCCTTGTCGGACTCCAGGGTGATCAGGGCGTCTTCCTCGTCAACCTCATCACCGGCAGCCACGCCTATCTCGATAATCGGCACATCCGACGAACCGGACAGATCCGGTACGCGGATTTCCTTACGCTCCGGTGCGCCACCGCCTGAAGCCTCAGGTGCGGCCTGCTGTGGCGCGGCGGGCGCCGGTTCGGCAGCGGGCTGAGGTGCATCACTGGAAGCAGGCGCGCTGTCAGCGCCGCCACTGCCGCCAGCAATTTCCATCTGGCCGATCACATCGCCTTCAGAGACGGTATCGCCTTCCTTGACGGTCAATGCCATCAGCTTGCCGCCATGCGGGCTGGGCACATCCATGGAGGCCTTGTCGGATTCCAGGGTAATCAGGGTGTCTTCGGCGTTGACGTCATCGCCGGCGCTAACCGCCACCTCGATGATTTCAACATTGTCCGAGCCGCCCAGATCGGGCACCTTGATATCGACGGTCTGCTTGCCGCCAGCGGCAGGGGCCGCTGCCTTGGGGGCGTCACTGGCGGGCGCGGCGGCCGGCTCAGGCGCGGGCTGAGCCGGTGCGGCACTCTCTCCACCAGCGCTCCCGCTGCTGTCGCCACCGCCTTCGGCTTCAACTTCAACGATGGCGTCACCTTCGGAAACAGTGTCGCCTTCCTTGACCAGCACCTTGATGACCTTACCGCCCTGGGGGGCGGGCACGTCCATGCTGGCTTTGTCGGATTCCAGGGTGATCAGGGTGTCTTCCGCTTCGATAACGTCGCCTTCTGACACCGCAATCTCGATGATTTCAACATCGGTATCACCGCCGATGTCGGGGACTTTGATGATTTCGCTACTCAAGGTCGCGCTCCTTTAAAATCGGATCAAGTCGGCGGGCGATGCCCGCCGGACTGCGGATCAGCTGGTCAGCGGGTTGGGTTTATTAGGATCAATGCCGTATTTCTTCAAAGCCTCACCGACCTGGGTGCGTTTGATGTCACCGCGGTCAGCCAGCGCCTTGAGTGCCGCTACTACAACGAAATAACGGTCCACCTCAAAGAAGTAACGCAGCTTTTCACGGGTATCCGAGCGGCCAAAACCGTCCGTGCCCAGAACGCTGTACTCGGTCGGCACCCAGGCGCGAACCTGGTCGGCGTAGAGCTTCATGTAATCGGTAGCAGCCACCGCCGGGCCATCACGGCCTTCCAGGCACTGGGTGATATGCGGCTTGGGCGCCTCGTCATCCGGGTTGAGGAAAGCGGTGCGCTCCAGCAGCAGGGCCTCGCGACGCAGCTCGTTAAAGCTGGGTACACTCCAGATATCCGCGCCGATGCCCCAGTCCTTTTCAAGCAGTTCGGCACCGGCTTCCACTTCGCGCAGAATGGTGCCGGAGCCGAGCAGCTGCACGCGGCCCTTGTCACCCTGGGTTTCACGCAGCAGGTACATGCCCTTGATGATGTCATCCGTGGGCACGTCGTCCAGCGCAGGATGCTCGTAGTTCTCGTTCATCACCGTCAGGTAGTAGAAGCAGTTTTCCTTATCGACAAACATCCGCTTCAGGCCGTCCTGCATGATCACCGCGACCTCGTGAGCATAGGTCGGGTCATAGCTTCTGCAGTTGGGGATGGTGGAGGCCTGGATCAGGCTGTGGCCATCCTGGTGCTGCAGGCCCTCGCCGTTGAGGGTGGTGCGCCCGGCGGTACCGCCGATCATGAAGCCACGCGCCTGCATGTCACCCGCGGCCCAGGCCAGATCACCGATGCGCTGGAAACCAAACATCGAGTAGTAGACGTAGAACGGCAACAGCGGAAGGCTGTGGTTGGCGTAGGACGTGGCCGCGGCGATCCAGGCGGACATGGCGCCTGCTTCGGAAATGCCTTCCTCCAGGATCTGGCCCTTCTGGTCCTCGCGATAGAACATGATCTGGCCTTTGTCGACCGGCTCATATTTCTGGCCTTCCGAGGTGTAGATACCGAGCTGGCGGAACATGCCTTCCATGCCGAAGGTGCGCGCTTCGTCAGGCACGATGGGCACGACCTGCTTGCCGATGTTCTTGTCCTTGACCAGGCCGGTGAGCACCCGCACAAAGGCCATGGTAGTGGACACTTCACGCCCCTTGGAACCGCCCATCTGTGAGGCAAAGGCCTTGTCGTCGAGGCCGGGAATCGCCAGCGGCTCGAATTCATGGCGGCGCTGGGGCAGGAAGCCTCCCAGGCGTTCACGCTGCAGGTGCATGTACTTGAGCTCGGGCGAATCATCGTCCGGCTTGTAGTAAGGCACTTCCTTGAGCTGTTCATCGGTCAGCGGAATGCCAAAGCGGTCACGGAACGTCTTGAGCGCTTCGTATTCCATGCTCTTGACCTGGTGGGCCTCGTTGGCCGCTTCGCCGTCACCGCTGCCCATGCCGTAGCCCTTGATGGTGTGGGCGAGGATAACCGTCGGCTTGCCATTGGCGTTGTTGACCGCCTCATGGTAGGCCGCGTACACCTTGAAGGGGTCATGGCCGCCGCGGTTGAGCTTCCAGATATCATCATCGGACAGATCCTTGACCATGGCTTCGGTCTCAGGATATTTGCCAAAGAAGTGCTCGCGGGTGTAGCTGCCGCCATTGGCCTTGTAGTTCTGGTATTCGCCGTCAACCGCTTCATCCATGCGTTTCTGCAGAACACCTTTCTTGTCCTGCTCAAACAGCGGATCCCAGTGGCGACCCCAGACAACCTTGAGAACGTTCCAGCCCGCCCCACGGAAGACGCCCTCCAGCTCATCAATGATCCGCCCGTTACCCCGGACCGGGCCATCAAGACGCTGCAGATTACAGTTGATCACGAAAATCAGGTTATCCAGGTTCTCGCGGCCCGCCAGGGAAATCGCCCCCAGGGATTCAGGCTCGTCACACTCACCGTCGCCCATGAAGCACCAGATCTTGCGATCCTGCATGTCCTTCATTTCCCGTGAGTGGAGGTACTTCATGACGTGGGCCTGATAGATGGCCATCAGCGGCCCCAGGCCCATGGAAACGGTCGGGAACTGCCAGAAATCGGGCATCAGCCAGGGGTGCGGGTAGGACGACAGGCCATCGCCATCAACTTCCTGACGGAAACGGTCCATCTGGTCTTCGGACAGACGCCCGAGCAGGTAGGCACGGGCATAGACACCTGGCGCCACGTGGCCCTGGATATAGACAAGATCACCGTCAAAATCGCCTTCAGGGCCACGGAAGAAGTGGTTGAAACCGACATCATAAAGCGTTGCCGATGACATGAAGCTGGCAATGTGACCGCC
>NZ_VMQS01000033.1 GCF_007625055.1 Halomonas sp. | reverse complement strand
CAAGCCTGAACCTACGCCCCAGGCAGATGCCGCGTCCAAGTCTGCGGCCGAACATGCATTTGCTTCACCTCAGCAAGACGCGCCTGCCCAGGCACAGGCTGCGCCTTCAAATGAGCCGCTGAATGTCGGCCAGTTGGCCCCCGCCAGCCGGGTAAATCCCACCTACCCACGGCGCGCCCAACGGCGCGGGTTGGAAGGGTTCGTTGAGGTGGAGTTTATGATCCGTCGTGATGGTAGCGTGGATAGCCGCACGATTCGCGTGATCCAGGCCCGGCCGCAGCGGGTATTTGAAGAAGCGGCGTTGGACGCCATTGCTCGCTGGCAGTTTGAGGCCAGCGAGCAGCTCAGGCGTGCCACTCAACGCATTGAGTTTCAGCTCAGGTAGGCAGCACCAGCGTGGATCAGGGGGCATCTTTCAGGGTGATGGAAAAATCACTCCAGGTAGGCGCATGGTCGGAAGGCTTTTCCATGGCGCGCAGTGGGTAGTCGATATCCGCGCCGGAAACGCAGTCTGCCAGCGGTTGGGTGACCAGAATATAGTCAATCCGCAGGCCGCGTTTGGGGTCATCATTAAAGCCTTTGGAACGGTAGTCGAACCAGCTGAAATGGTCATTGCGCTCAGGGTGGATCAGACGATAGCTGTCGCTTAGCCCCCAGGCCTTGATGCCTTCCAGCCACTCGCGCTCAACCGGCTGAAAGCTGGTCTTGCCCTCGCGCAGCCAACGCTTGCGGTTCGGCTCACCAATGCCGATGTCCTGATCCTGTGGCGAGATATTGAAATCGCCCATCACGGCAAGACGCTCATCCGGGCGATGCTGCTGATCAAGTAGGCAGGCCAGTTGCTGATAGAAACGCTCTTTATAGGGGAACTTGGTGGGGTGAGCGATGTTTTCCCCTTGGGGAAAATAGCCATTCCAGACCGTTACGGACTCACCATCCTCAGCTGTCAGGCGGGCGCCGATCATGCGCTTCTGGTCGTCTTCTTCCTCATCGGGGAAGCCGTAAAAGACAGCTTCCGGCCTCTGCCGGCAAAGCAGGGCAACGCCATAATGGCCTTTCTGGCCAAAATAGAAGACGTGGTAACCCATGGCTTCAACCGCGTCGCGTGGAAAGGCGTCATCATGCACCTTGGTTTCCTGCAGACCGATCACATCAGGCGCAAGCTGATCGATCAGAGCCTGCAACTGGTGCAGCCGGGCGCGAATACCATTGATATTGAAAGAGACCAGCCGCATCATGAGTCCTCTTTGTTGTCCTTGTCGCCGGGGTGGATCTGGATGGATTGACCGCTTTCCTGGCGGGCCATCTTGCGGGCCGCCTGCAGCTTGCGTTGCTGCTGCTTCTTGGCGACGAAACGCCGTGAAGGCGCGACCTGATCCGGGTTGTCGTGGCGCCACTTTTTGAAATCCTTGCGCCGACCGGTGCGAATCGTCACCTTGTCGGCGAGTGAACGGGTTTTTTTCTTGCGCGTCATATCACGCTCCGCTGATATAAAAACGTTGGTATTGAACTGTATTCTAACAGTCCAGACGCCATCGCACATGGAGAACACAATTGATAAGGGTGCCTGGCGGGCAAAGCCTGTTACAATGCTGCCCCTAGAACTTAAGATCAGTACGCAACATTCACCGTAACGAACGAATAGAGAGCCTATGAGCGAGCCGGAACAGACCCCCGCATCGGCCCAGAACCGTAAGCCTAAACGTCGTCGTCGCAAGCCGCGTCGTCGCCAGTCGAACTGGGATCTGCGCCAGTTTCAGGTGCCCGCTGTGGCGGGTAAATGGCGCTTTCATGATTTTGATCTGCCGCTACCCCTGATGCGTGCCATTCACGCCCAGGGGTTTGAGTACTGCACGCCAATCCAGGCCGAAGCCCTGCGCCAGACGCTACTGGGTGGTGACATTGTGGGCAAGGCACAGACGGGGACCGGCAAGACGGCCGCCTTTCTGATTTCAATGTTAGCCTACTTTCTGGAAGAGCCCGCGCCGGAAGGCCAGAAACAGGGCGCCCCACGCGCGCTGGTGATTGCGCCTACTCGGGAACTGGCCCTGCAGATCGAGAAAGATGCCCGTGCGCTGGCGCGCTTCACCAAGCTGAATGTCGCCAGTGTTGTCGGCGGTATGGATTACCAGAAGCAACGCGATAGCCTGGGTAAGAAAATCGATATTCTGGTGGCCACGCCAGGCCGTCTGCTCGATTTTCATCAGAAAAAAGATATCGACCTGGGGGAAGTGGAAGTGCTGGTACTGGATGAAGCCGATCGTATGCTGTCAATGGGCTTTATTCCTGACGTCAAGCGCATTATCCGCTATACGCCCAGAAAGGAAGAGCGCCAGACCTTTTTGTTTTCGGCGACCTTTACCGAGGATATCCTCAATCTGGCCAGCCAGTGGACGCTGGATCCGGCGCATGTTGAGATTGAAGTCACTCTGGAAAATCAGGCGGATATCGATCAGCGTGTGTATATGGTGTCTGACGATGACAAGCAGCGCCTGCTGGTCAGCCTGCTGGAGCAGGAAAGCTTTGAGCGCGTGATGGTCTTCGGCAACCGTCGTGACCTGGTGCGCAAGCTCAATGATGTGCTGGGCAAGGCCGGTATCAACGCCGCCATGCTGTCTGGTGATGTGCCTCAGGCGCAGCGGATCAAGACCCTGGAGCGCTTCCGCGAAGGCGAGATCCAGGTGCTGGTGGCTACCGATGTGGCCGGTCGTGGGATTCACATTGATGATGTCAGCCACGTGATTAATTATACCCTCCCGGAAGACCCGGAAGATTACGTCCATCGTATCGGACGTACCGGCCGTGCCGGCGCCAAGGGGGTATCGATCAGTTTTGTCGGTGAGGAAGATGCTTTCTCGCTGCCGGAAATCGAGCGCTACATCGATGAAAAGCTGCCCTGCGAACATCCGCCGGAAGGCTTGCTGTAACGCTCATGCTGGATGATGCGCTGAAAAGCGAAATACAGGCAGCCTATCGACGGGTGGTAGAACAGCTGTCGCTGACGCCTCGTTATGGCCAGCGCCTGATGATGGCTGAAATTGCCCGTACCCTGGGCGGTATCAGCATGGACAGCGATGGCAAGCGCCAGAACGATACCCATGTCTGCGTGCTGGAAGCGGGCACCGGTACGGGGAAGACCCTGGCGTACCTGCTGGCGGCGCTGCCAATTGCCAAGGCCCAGGGCAAGCGCTTGATTGTCTCGACGGCCACTATTGCCTTGCAGGAACAGGTGCTCAATCAGGACTTGCCCATGCTGGCCAAAGAAAGTGGGCTGTCCTTTCGCTATTCTCTTGCCAAGGGGCGCGGCCGCTACGTATGTGTGGCGCGCCTGGATCAGGTTACCGGTGGTGCTGAACCCAACCCGGCCATGTCATTGTTCGAGCAGGACCTGGCCGCGGATAACAGCGAGTTTGAAGCGCTGGCGACGCGCATGGTGGACGCCTATGGCAAGGGGGAGTGGCAGGGAGACCGGGACAGCTGGCCGGAAAGCATTGATGCCCAGAGTTGGCGGCGATTGACGGTGGATCACCGCCAGTGTACCAACCGCCGTTGCGGTCACTTTGCAGCCTGCGCCTTTTTTCGTGCCCGTCGTGATCTGGAAGAAGCCGATGTGATTGTCGCCAACCACGATCTGGTGCTGGCGGATCTCTCGCTGGGTGGCGGTGCAATCCTGCCTGAGCCGGAAGAGGCCATCTTTATCTTTGATGAAGGCCATCATCTGCCTGATAAAGCGCTATCGCACTTTGCCCATCGTTTTGCGGTACATGCTTGCCTGGGTTGGCTGAAAACCCTCAAGAACAGCCTGACCGAACTCAATCAGGCGCTGGCCGCACAGACGACGGTGGCGCGTTTGCTGGCGACGCTACCGGATACCCTGCAAGCGCTTGAGCCCCTGCTCGGCGATGTGTTCCAGACCGGCTTCCAGTTGGCAGGGCGCCCTGACGGCCTGCACGACGATGAAACCTTCCAGCAGGTGCGTTTTGAAGGCGGCAAGGCACCTGATGGGCTGCGCGAGCAGGCCACCCAGTTAGTGAAGGTATTTGCCAACCTGGCCCGTACTCTGGAAAGCATCAGCGATATCCTGCGCGAAAGCCTGGATCCTGATAAGCAGACGGGCCTGGCCCGTGAGCAGGCTGAAGCCTGGTTGCCACTGGTGGCCCTGGTGCATGGCCGGGCCGATGAGGCTCATGCGCTATGGGTGGCTTTCAGTAAGGTGGACCCGCCCAAATCGCCACCCAGTGCGCGCTGGATCAGCCTGAGCCGGGTCAATGGTGAGCCGGATATTGAGTTTTCGGCAAGCCCGGTTTCAGCAGCAGAAACCCTGGCCAAAACCCTTTGGGGCCGCTGCCATGGCGCCGTGGTGACCTCCGCGACGCTGACGGCGTTGGGACGTTTTGAACGTCTGCAGGAACGCGCGGGTCTTGCCAGCCGATATCGCTATCAGGCGTTGCCCAGTCCGTTTGATTACGCCAATGCGGTGCTCAGTGTGCCCCAGGCAGCCGCTGACCCGGGCAACCGTGATGTTCACGAGCAGGCAATCGTTGAGTTTGTGGCGGCGCTGGGCAAGGACGAAGCCACGCTGGTGCTGTTTTCCTCTCGGGCCCAGTTAAGAGCCGTCGAAAAGGCTTTGCCCGAGCGCGTGAAACAGCGTGTGCTGGCTCAGGATGCCCTGCCCAAGCGCGAGCTTCTTGAACGCCATCGTGAAGCCGTGGATGTGGGCAAGGGCAGTATCATCTTTGGGCTTGCCAGCTTTGCTGAAGGAATAGACTTGCCAGGCGACTACCTGACTCATGTGATCATTACCCGGCTGCCATTCGCGGTGCCAGATGACCCTGTAGGAGCCACGCTGGCCGAGTGGATCGAAAGCCAGGGCGGGAACGCCTTTATGCAGATCAGTGTGCCTGACGCTTCAATCAAGCTGGTGCAGGCCTGTGGTCGTCTGATTCGCAAGGAAAATGACCGGGGCAGGATCACGCTGTTGGACAGGAGAGTGTTGACGCGTCGCTACGGCAAGGCACTGCTGGATGCCTTGCCACCGTTTCGGCGCGAAATTGCGGGTTAGTGATAGGCGTCCGCCCCGCTTAGGCAAGCCGGGCGTACGCTGCAGCGTTTGATGAATACAGCTCAGGCAGCAACACGCTTGGCCAGCACGGCTGCCAGCTTTTGATCCATGGTGGAAAAAGCGTCCACGGTGGTGTCCCAGTCAATGCAGGCGTCGGTAATCGAAACGCCATATGTCAGTTGGCTCAGGTCGGCAGGCACCTTCTGATTGCCCCAGCCAATGTTGGACTCAACCATCAGGCCGATAATCGACGTATTGCCGTCGAGAATCTGGTTGGTGACATTTTCCAGCACCAGTGGCTGAAGAGCGGCATCCTTGTTGGAGTTGGCATGCGAGCAGTCGATCATGATGTTGGGCGACAGGCCGGCTTTTTTGAGCTCCTGCTCGGCCAGTGCCACGCTGACGCTATCGTAGTTCGGCTTACCATTGCCGCCGCGCAGGACTACATGGCCGTAGGCGTTACCGCGGGTGCGAATGATCGACACCTGTCCGGCATGGTTGATGCCCAGAAAATTATGTGGGCTGGCCACTGACTGAAGGGCATTAATGGCCACATCCAGGCTGCCGTCAGTACCGTTTTTGAAGCCGACCGGGCCGGAAAGTCCGGAGGCCATTTCCCGGTGCGTCTGGGATTCTGTGGTGCGTGCACCGACAGCTGACCAGCTGATGCAATCCTGCAGATATTGGGGTGAAATCGGATCCAGAGCTTCAGTAGCCAACGGCAGACCTATTTCAGCCAGGTCAACCAGCAGGCGGCGGGCAATGTGCAGGCCTTCCTCGATCTCGAAGGAACCGTTAAGGTGAGGATCGTTGATCAGGCCTTTCCAGCCTACAGTGGTGCGAGGCTTCTCAAAATAGACGCGCATGACGATATACAGGCTGTCGCTGACCTTGTCGGCGAGTTCTCGTAAGCGCCTGGCGTAATCCTTGGCGGCCTCCACATCGTGGATGGAGCATGGGCCCACCACCACGAGTAGACGCGGATCATGACCATCGAGGATGTTCTGAATGGTCTGGCGGCCTTCAATGACGCAACGCTCGGCTCTGTCGGTAAGGGGGACGGCCTGTTTGAGTGCTTCCGGCGTGATCAGGACATCCTGAGCGAGCACGTTAAGGTTATTCACTTGCTGTTCTGACATCTTGCTACCTGTATGTGTATGAGGGTTGGTAAAAGGGTCTGGATATAATAATGAAAAGTCAATCTGGTCGGGCTTTCAGGAAGTTGTAACGTTCAGAGGTCAAGCACCTTGGAGTAGATGCAACTTTATAGTGCCTGACATCGCTTGGCCAGTGATCGACCGGCAATTGCAGCGCAATCTCCTGAAGCCCTGCGGCAGATCAATGGATCAACCGCTTGATGCCAGGGCCATAACGCGTAACACTATTCACCTTGTAAATTGCTCAACGAAAAGGGTCGGCTGAATGTCACAAAGTGCGAAAAATACTTGTACCCTGTCCGCTTTTCGTTATTCCGGTTAGTCATTGTGACACTTTTGCTTGACGACCCGGGTAATAAACAGTTTAACCATATGCTCAAGGGACGCTATGCCGTTTGCCGAGAATGCCCATTTTAATCAGGGACCGTATCTGGACAATACCGCCACTCCAAGCAGGCTGAAGGAGTGTTTGCATGGGCACTCGTGAAACCGACCAGCAGCTGGTCGAACGGGCTCAGAAAGGTGATAACCGGGCGTTTGATCTGCTGGTCAGGAAATATCAGCACAAGATTATTGGTCTGATCAGCCGATATGTCCACGATCATTCCGAGGTGCAGGACGTGGCTCAGGAAGCCTTCATAAAGGCCTATCGGGCGCTGGGAAACTTTCGCTCGGAGAGTGCCTTCTACACCTGGATGTACCGTATCGCCATCAACACCGCCAAGAATCATCTGGTATCCCGCAGTCGCCGGCCACCAGGCCATGATGTGGATATTAGCGATGCGGAAATTGTGGATCAGAGCGGGCGTCTGTCAGATAGCGAGTCGCCGGAAGCATCCATTGCCCGGGATCAGCTGGAAACCGCTGTGTATGAGGCAATTGAAAACCTGCCGGATGATTTGCGCACCGCCATTACACTGCGCGAACTGGATGGGTTGGCCTATGAAGATATTGCTCAGGTGATGCAGTGCCCGGTGGGGACCGTGCGCTCGCGTATTTTCCGTGCACGTGAAGCCGTCGATGAACATATTCGCCCTCTGGTGAGCACGGCGCGCAACAGCCGCGACGAGGCCTGACCGAATGACGGCGATTTTTTTGATCGGATAGCCAGCATGCATTGAACTGTTAAGACAATCTGGCGTCACATTAGTGCGATGCAGTGAAGATGGTCATCCGTAGAAGGTGATTTCCACTGCTAGGGTGGGAGAGACGATAGGGTCTTGGCAAGGGGAACAGTATTCATGTACCCCGGATTATTGTGAGGATGTGAAGTATGAGTCAGAACACGCACGAGTCACTGTCAGCTTTAATGGACGGCGAAAGTGACGAGCTGGAACTGCGCCGTGTACTCAAGGGGCTGGACGATGAAGGTGATGCCGCAGATACCTGGCGGCGCTACCATCTTGCCCGCAGCATGATGCAGCGTGATAAAGAGGTTGATGTCAGTATGGATCTTTCCGCTGGCATTATGGCGCGTATTCAGGAAGAGTCATCCGAACAGATGGAGACACCTGTTGAAACGTCACCTCGCCAGAAAAGTGGCTCAATGTCATTCGCACGTGGTGCCGGCATTGCAGCGGCAGTATCCCTGATGGTGATTACGGGTGTTCAGTATTTCAATAGTGGCACTGACCCGGTCGAGCAACCCGGTAATGTGGCCAACAATGCCACTCAGCCTGTTCAGCAGGTACAGCCGGTCAACCTCTCATCATTTTCGGCATCCAACCCCATGGTCAGTGATACGCCAAATGAAGTTCCCATGTTCGAGCAGATGCCGTTCCGGTTATCCGGCGACAGCGCATCAGGTAATGGCTTGATGACAGTCAGCGATGGCAATCTGGCCATGCCCAGTGTCCAGTCCTCTTCAAGCATGAATATTCAATCCTTTGCCATGGATAGTGAGCAATTGCGCCTGCTGAAATCCTACTTCGAAGAGCACGGTCAATATGATGCTGATGCCTGGTCAACCTCGGCTTCTTCAGCTGCCTCGGAGTAATGTTTCTGATCAATGAGCGCCTGACCCTATTGTCAGCAGCCCTAGAGTCGCCTGAATCCCGTTATTGAGGCACTGCTATCGCCTATCGGCCGAAAGAGATCCAGCCTGTCGCGGCTCTATGAGTTCACGGCAGGCAAAGTTTGAACAATATTGGCTTGCCGGCATGAAGTCATCAATTACGCATGCATCAAGCATGCTTGATTGCTCTCCCAATCTTGCCCACTTCCTATCTGGACGGTTCAACTGCGCTTTCAATCGCCTTGATAATGACGCTGTCTGTCCCCACATATAAATCATCAATTGTTACAGAACGCTTCCGTTCAAATCTTGTCAATGAATAGGCATGACGTTTCCCGGATGTTGGACTGCTGCTGGAAGCATGCTGTATCTCTTGCCTGAATTCCACTGACCCTAAATGCTGTAACCCGGCTTGTTAGTCTGAAGCCTTGTGAACAAAAATACAGGAGCTATTCATGAAGCGTTTGATTGTCCCTGCTGTGCTCGGGTGGAGCTTGATGGTGCTGATGTCTTTTAGCGTCGTTGCCCAGGCCGATTCTTTACCCGACTTTACCGAGCTGGTTGAAGACACTTCGCCAGGCGTCGTCAACATTTCCACTACCCGAACATTGCCTAGTCGCAGTTCTTCCTCATTCCAAGGGTTTGACAATGAGGACATACCGGAAATTTTCCGCCACTTCTTCGGCGACCGCCTTCCCATGCCACCCGGTAATGATGCGCCTGGCCAACGTCAGGAGCGTCAGTCGCTAGGGTCAGGTTTTGTCATCAGTGAAGAGGGTTATGTGCTCACCAATGCCCATGTGGTGGAGGAAGCCGATGAGATACTGGTACGCCTGAATGATCGCAGAGAATTGCCGGCAGAGCTTGTTGGCAGCGACCCTCAAACCGATGTAGCCCTGTTGAAAGTGGATGCTGACGATTTGCCGACTCTGGAATTGGGTGATTCTGAAGAACTCAAGGTAGGCGAATGGGTTGCCGCCATCGGCTCTCCGTTCGGTTTTGACTATTCCGTCACGGCGGGTATTGTCAGCGCTATCAATCGCACCCTGCCGCGTGATGTGTACGTGCCTTTCATCCAGACGGATGTTGCCATTAATCCAGGCAATTCCGGTGGGCCGCTGTTCAACCTGGAAGGCGAAGTTGTCGGCATCAACTCGCAGATCTTTACTCGCAGTGGCGGCTTCATGGGGGTTTCGTTTGCAATCCCGATCAACGTGGCCATGGATGTGGCTGACCAGTTGCGCGACGATGGTCGAGTGAGTCGCGGTTGGCTGGGGGTGATGATCCAGCCGGTTTCTCGTGACCTGGCTGAATCTTTTGGCATGGATGATGCCACCGGTGCGCTGGTGGCGGACCTTGACCCTGAAGGCCCGGCCGCTGATGGGGGTGTTCGTGCAGGCGATGTCATTCTTGAAGTGAACGGTGAAGAAGTCGAACGTTCCAGCGTGCTGCCGCGCTTGATTGGCCGGGTCTCTCCCGGGGATGATGTCACCCTGCTGTTGCTTCGTGATGGCCGCGAAATCACGCAGGAAGTTGCCCTGGGAAGCTGGCCTAACAGCGAGAATGAAAGCGGTTTGGCCGATCGGGATAATCAGGTGCGTCTGGGTGTCAGTGTCAATGAAGTGGATGCGGAAACCCGCGAACGGCTGAATATTTCTGGTGGTGTTGAAGTCACAGCGGTTGAGCCGCAAAGCATTGCAGCCCAATCAGGTATCCGTGCTGGCGATATTCTGGTCAGCATTGATCATCGTGAAGTGACATCGGCGTCAGAGCTCAGTGAAATCGTAGCAGCGTTGCCCGACGACCGAGCCATTCCCTTGCGTCTTTTCCGTGATGGTCGTTCGCTGTTCGTGGCCCTGCGGATGGACTAACGCCAGGGCGTACCTGGATCAACTGGATTACCATAGCCCGGCTTATGCCGGGCTTTCTTGTCTCAATAGACGTGGCGATATGACGACAGCCCCGCCTTGCCGGTGTACAATGCATCCCAATTTTATTTTCTAGCGCCCAATGGCATGCCCATAACTTTGTGCATGGCTGCGTACACAGACCGGAATTTATCGGCAAATGATGACAGAAAATTCTAAAGATCTCAGTAAGATACGCAACTTCTCCATTATTGCTCATATTGATCACGGCAAATCCACCCTGTCAGATCGCCTGATCCAGACCTGTGATGGCTTGAGCGAACGCGAGCTTAAAGAGCAAGTGCTTGATTCGATGGATATCGAGCGTGAGCGGGGCATTACCATCAAGGCGCAATCAGTCACGCTTGATTATCACGCAGCCGACGGCGAAACCTACCAGCTCAACTTTATCGATACGCCGGGGCATGTGGACTTTTCCTATGAAGTTTCACGTTCCCTGTATGCCTGCGAGGGTGCCTTGCTGGTGGTGGATGCAGCGCAGGGCGTTGAAGCCCAGTCGGTCGCCAACTGCTACACCGCTGTTGAGCAGGGGCTGGAGGTACTGCCGGTGCTGAACAAGATAGACCTGCCTCAGGCAGATCCGGATCGTGTTGCCCAGGAAATCGAGGAAATCATTGGCATTGATGCAACGGATGCCTGCCAGGTTTCTGCCAAAAGCGGCATTGGCATAGATGAGCTTCTGGAGCGTCTGGTGCGCGATATTCCGCCGCCCAGGGGCAACCGTGAGGCACCGCTGCAAGCCCTGATTATCGATTCCTGGTTTGATAACTACCTGGGCGTTGTGTCGCTGGTGCGGCTGTTTGATGGCACTTTGCGCAAAGGCGACAAGATCCGTATCACGTCGACCGGGCGCGACTGGGGCGCAACAGAAGTTGGTATCTTTACCCCGCTGCGTAAACAGACGGATATTCTGCGCGCAGGTGAGGTTGGTTTTCTGGTTGCGGGCATCAAGGATATCCATGGTGCGCCAGTTGGCGACACCATTACCCACGCCAAGACGCCGGATGTTGAACGTCTGCCGGGTTTCCTGAAAGTCAAGCCGCAGGTCTATGCAGGGATGTTTCCGGTCAGTGCCGATGACTATGAAGACTTCCGCGATGCACTGGAAAAGCTGTCACTCAATGATGCATCGCTGGAATATGAGCCGGAAAACTCGGACGCGCTGGGGTTTGGTTTCCGCGTTGGCTTTCTCGGTACCCTGCATATGGAAATCGTTCAGGAGCGTGTGGAGCGTGAGTATGACCTTGATCTGCTCACCACAGCGCCGACGGTAGTCTATGAACTGGCGTTGAAGAATGGCGATATCCAGTATGTCTCTAACCCGTCCAAGCTGCCTGATCTTGCCGATGTGGATGAAATGCGTGAGCCGATTGTGCGCGCCAGCATTCTGGTGCCACAGGATTACGTCGGCAATGTGATCGCCGAGTGCGAACAGCGCCGGGGTACCCAGCTGGACATGCAGTTTCTGGGGAACCAGATTCAGCTGACCTATGAACTGCCCATGTCAGAAGTGGTCATGGATTTTTTCGATCGCCTGAAGTCCATCTCAAAAGGCTATGCGTCGCTTGAATATAATTTTGAACGCTTTGAAGCGGCCAAGCTGGTGCGGCTGGACGTACTGATCAACGGCGATAAGGTGGACGCGTTGGCGGTGATCATCCACCGTGATCATGCCCAGTCCCGCGGTCGTATTCTGGTTGAGAAAATGAAAGAACTGATTCCCCGTCAGATGTTTGATGTAGCGATCCAGTCCGCAGTGGGCGGTCAGGTTGTGGCACGTTCAACGGTAAAGGCGCTCCGCAAGAATGTGACGGCCAAATGCTATGGTGGGGATGTGTCGCGCAAAAAGAAGCTGCTGGAAAAGCAGAAAGCCGGTAAAAAACGCATGAAACAGGTAGGGCGTGTGGAAATCCCTCAAGACGCTTTCCTGGCCGTGCTCAAGGTCAACGACTAGGGATCACAAAGCCCCATGGATTTTTCATTATTACTGGTTATCGCTGTCCTGCTGTCAGGCGCTGTCTATCTGTTGGACATACTGGCTTTCCGGCCTCAACGCCGTAAACGCGCCGAGGCAGCAGAGGCTGCCAGTGAACACGGCCTGGATCCCGCCAGTCGGGAAGCCCTGCTCAAGGAACCCTGGCCGGTAGACTATGCACGCTCTTTTTTTCCGGTGCTGGTTGTGGTGCTGGTGGTGCGTAGTTTTATCGTTGAGCCGTTTCAGATCCCGTCCGGGTCCATGCGCCCGACGCTGGAAGTGGGTGACTTTATCCTGGTAAACAAGTATGCCTACGGATTGCGCCTGCCTGTAACACATACCCGAGTCCTTGACGTTGATGATCCGGAACGCGGTGATGTCATGGTGTTCCGCTTCCCTGACGAGCCCTCGGTCAATTTTATAAAGCGGGTAGTAGGTCTGCCTGGCGATATCATCCGCTATGAAGGCAAGCAGCTGTTTGTCAACGGCGAAAGGGTCGCCAAGCAGTTGCTGGAAGAAGAGCCGGAGGCCTCGCCACAACAGTTGCTTCTGGAAGAGCAGCTTGACCAGGCGCGCTACCGGATATACAACAATCCTCGTGACCCAGGTCCGCAGTTGCGTGAAGTTGCAGTGCCGGAAGGCCATTATTTCACCATGGGTGATAACCGTGACCACTCCAACGACAGCCGCTACTGGGGCTTTGTGCCTGAAGATAATATAGTCGGCCGTGCCTTTGCCGTATGGATGCAATGGGACGGTGGTCTTCCCAGTTTCAGCGAGGTGCGCCGCATTGAATGAATGGATGTTAATCGTGCCCCCATTGGTAACCGTCAATGACGCAGGAGTCCCGTGAGTAATTCCTTGACCGCTTTTTGTCGGCGAATAGGTCATGAGTTTAATGACACTGGCCTGTTGGAGCTGGCAATGACACACCGCAGCTATGGTGGTCGCAACAATGAGCGCCTGGAATTTCTGGGTGACTCGATTGTCAATTTTGTGATTGCTGAAGCGCTGTTTGAACGCTTTCCCCAGGCGCGTGAAGGTCAGCTTTCACGCTTGAGGGCACGTCTGGTCAAGGGCCAGACGCTGGCCGAACTGGCACGCGAGATGGCGTTTGGAGAGTGCTTGCGACTGGGATCCGGAGAGATGAAAAGTGGCGGCCATCGCCGCGAATCCATTCTTGCTGATGCCGTTGAAGCCGTGATTGGCGCCATTTATCTCGATGCCGGCATGGAGGCAGTGCGTGAACGCGTCATGGCCTGGTATAGCCAGCGGATGGATAATATTTCACTGCAGGATACCCAGAAAGATCCCAAAACCCGTTTGCAGGAATTCCTGCAATCCCGTCAGGCGGCCTTGCCGCGCTACGAAGTCGTTTCTGTCAAGGGCGAAGCGCATGCCCAGACGTTTACCGTGGAGTGCCACATCGACCTTATTGAACAGCACACTGTCGGCAAAGGGGCCAGCCGCAGACACGCGGAACAGCAAGCCGCCGCCGAAGCCTTAAGTTTCCTGGAACCGTCCGGAGAAGAGACCCAATGAGCCAGACCTGTGGATTTGTGGCCATCGTTGGGCGCCCCAACGTGGGTAAATCAACGCTGATGAACCGTATTCTTGGCCAGAAGGTATCCATTACCTCCCGGCGCCCACAGACAACGCGGCATCAGGTCATGGGCATCAAGACCGACGGTGACACCCAGTTTGTCTTCGTGGATACGCCGGGCATGCATATCATGTCCAAGGACCGTAACAAGGCGATCAATCACTTCATGAACCAGGCGGCGACCCAGGCCCTGCGCGATGTAGATTGCGTGGTGTTTATTATCGATCGCACCCGCTGGAGTGATGAAGACCAGGCGGTGCTCAAGCGCCTGGAGCATGTTGAAGCGCCCATCGTGTTGGCGGTCAACAAGGTAGATCGCCTGCAGGATAAGGCGTCACTGCTGCCCTGGCTTTCCGAGGTGGGCGCACGACGTGAATTTGCGGCCATTGTGCCGATTTCAGCCAAGCATGGCACCCAGGTAGAGACGCTGGAAGCAGAGGTGGCTAAACATTTGCCGGAAAGCGTGCATTTCTTCCCGGAAGACCAGGTCACCGACAGAAGCATGCGTTTCATGGCCGCCGAACTGGTACGTGAAAAGATCATGCGTCAGCTGGGCGATGAGTTGCCCTATCAGGTCACGGTCGAGATTGAAGAATTTCGCGAAACGGATCGGGTAACCCATATCAGTGCCCTGATTCTGGTGGAACGCCAGGGGCAGAAGGTGATTCTGATTGGTGACAACGGCGAGCGGATCAAGAATATTGGCCGTGAGGCGCGTCTGGATATTGAGAGAGTGCTGGATACCAAGGTCATGCTGAATTTATGGGTCAAGGTAAAACGCGGCTGGTCTGATGATGAACGCGCCCTGAAAAGCCTCGGTTACGATCTCGATTAACCGCCCATGATTCCTGAACCGGCGTTTTTGCTGCATCGGCGCCCCTATCGCGAAACCAGTGCTCTGGTCGATCTGTTGACCCTCAATCACGGTCGGATACGGGCCGTTGCACGGGGCGTACAACGCCCCAGTGCCAAAGCCCGTCAGCGCTTGCAGCCATTTACGCCGCTATTCGTCACCTGGCGGGGCGAGCGTGAACTGAAAACCCTGGTGGTGATGGAGTCCCGTGGCCATACTGCATTGTTGGTGGGAGAAGGCTTGCTATGTGGGCTTTACGCCAATGAAATTGCCACCCGTCTGCTGCCACTTGAGATGCCCAGCAATGATGTCTTTGCGTTTTATACCGCCTTGCTAGAAGCGCTGCCAATACCCGCTGAACGCGCCCTGGCACTGCGCCGCTATGAATGGGCGCTGCTGGAAGCTCTGGATGCCACTCCGCGCTTCACGACGCCACAGGGCGAAGCCCTGGATACGCATCAGCGTTATCGATTTGACGTCGCAAGTCGCGGATTTTATTCCGCTGAGGGTGGCCTGGAAGGCCGCACCCTGAGGCACATTGAACAGGGCGACTGGCAGCATCCAGCACTGGCGCAGGCGTTGAAAATGGTCATGCGTGCAGCGCTGGCGCCCTTGCTGGGCACACAGGAGCTGCGTTCCCGCCGTCTTATGCAGGACCTTGCTCAGCGTCGCCGACGTGTAGATGATACGTCGGATCCCAATGGTTGATGACTCATTATCAAGATTCTGTCATCAAGCGTTATTATCAAGCCATCAAGATTTCCCAGCTGGAGGCGTTATGCATCCCCCACGTATTCTACTTGGCGTGAACATTGACCACATTGCCACCCTGCGCCAGGCACGTGGCACCCGTTATCCAGACCCGGTTCAGGCAGCCTTGCTGGCTGAAGAGGCCGGAGCTGACGGTATCACCGTTCATCTCCGGGAAGACCGGCGTCATATTCAGCCGCGGGATGTGCGCCTGCTGGCGGAAGTGCTTAATACCCGAATGAATCTGGAAATGGCGGTCACTGAAGAAATGCTGGCGCTGGCGGAAGAGATGCGCCCGCCCCATGTCTGCCTTGTACCTGAAAAGCGTGAGGAGCTGACCACAGAAGGAGGGCTTGATGTCGTCGGGGGTTATAAGTCCATTGAGGCGGCCTGCCAGCGTTTGGCAGCCGTTGGATGTGATGTATCTTTGTTCATTGATCCTGAACAGGCCCAGATTGATGCGGCCGTTCGTGCAGGCGCCCCGACTATTGAGCTGCACACCGGTGCCTTTGCCGAGGCGGCCATTGGCAGCCAGACGGCCGAGGACGAGTACCAGCGCCTGACTCAGGCAGCCCACGTAGCCAGCGAGGCGGGTCTGGTCGTCAACGCCGGGCACGGCCTCAACTACCATAATTGTGAAATCATTGCTGCTATTCCGGGGATCAATGAGCTCAACATCGGTCACGCTATTATTGCCCGAGCGATGTTTGTGGGCCTCAAGGAAGCTGTGGTTGAAATGAAACGGCTGATCATTGCCGGTCAGGAAGCCGGCCTGATGGCAGCGTTGGACGCCCATGATCATGACCATGGCGATCACCAGAGCTGTTGTGGGCAGTAATGATCATTGGCATAGGTTCTGATATTGCTCGGGTAGGGCGTTTTGAGCAGGCAATGACGCGCCACGGCAAGCGCTTTTCCCAACGTATACTCGGTCTCGAGGAACAGCGGGTCCTGGACTCCCACGCTCAGCCTGCCGGTTACCTGGCCAAGCGCTTTGCTGCCAAAGAAGCGTTTGTTAAAGCGCTGGGCTCGGGGCTTCGTCACGGTATCCAGTGGGCGGACATTCAGGTACTCAACGACCGCCTTGGTAAACCCTACCTGCAGCTTGACGGCCTTGCCCGGGCCCAGGTCCAAACACTTGAAGTAAGTGCCATGCATGTCAGCCTGAGTGATGAGGCCGACTATGCGCTGGCGTTTGTCATTCTCGAGCGCGCTTAAGGTGCTCACGCTCGTCTCTAAGCCGCTCGATTGACGCGTAAAGGTCCTCCATCAGGGGCCTGGCATCCTCAATACCGCCGGTGCGAATGCGTGTCTCCAGAGTTTCAACCAGCAGGGCCAGCTCAGGGGCACCGCAATAGCGACTGCTTCCATTCAGGTAGTGAACGGCATCGAGTAGCGCCTGTTCATCCTCTTCATCCAGTGCCAGCGCGATACGCCGTTGGGTTTCGCCCAGGGTATCAATCAGTGCCGTCAGCTGTTGTCTGGCTGTGTCTTCGTCACCTCTGATCAGTTGAGCGCCCAATTCCAGATCTATAATCGGCAGGGCCGTGCTCTGGCCTGGCAACCCCTCTGCTGATGGAGCATTGGCAGGGGCTGGGTAAAGGTTAATGCCCAGAAAGCGCTGGACCAGCTGATCAAGCTGGCGTTCATTTACCGGTTTGATCAGCACATCCTGCATGCCGGCATCCAGCCACTCCTGGCGCTCCTGATGCAGTGCATGAGCCGTGACGGCAACCACCGGGCATGAGGCCCAGGATCCGCCAAGGCGGCGAATGGCCTGCAGGGTCTGAACGCCACTCATGTCCGGCATACGGATATCCATCAGAATCAGGTCAAACGCAGCGTTGGTTTCCCTGGCCCGCGTCAGTGCCTGTGTTCCGCTATCCGCGGTAGTGACCTGTATGTGATCATGTTCAAGCAGGGTCTGGAGCAATTCCCGGTTAGAGGTATTATCGTCGACAATCAGCACACTGCGCGCCTGTGAGAAAACATTCTTATCGACACACGATGACGATATCTCCGGCGTGCGCTTTGACAATTGCTGTTGAAGAGCCCTGGCCAGTGAATCGCGGCCCACAGGCTTACATACCAGCTGCCCGCCCCGGGGCAGGTGAAAGGTTCTGGCATCGATATCCTGGCTGTTGGCCAGTATCAGGGTTGGACAAGGGGCGGATTGAATAATGCTCTCTAGTTCGGCGTGATTAGGTGGTTGACAGTCTTCAAGTGTGACGCCCACCACCAGTAGCCGGCATTGATCCAGAGCGGAAATCGGCATGATTTGACCGCCCCAGCGTTGGATAAGATGCTCCAACATGAAGCGCGTCGGCGTATGACGTTCAAGAAGGCATATGGCTGGGCTTGCCAGGCTGAGCTCATGGGGGCGGGATCCGGCATGGTTGGCGAGCAAGGAAAGCGTGAACGAAAAAGTGGTGCCTTCTCCCTGGGTGCTCTTCAGCTCGATATCGCCGCCCATCCGCTGAATCAGCTGGCGACAGATGTTTAGTCCCAGGCCACTGCCGCCAAATTCACGGCTATGGCTGGGTTTGGCCTGAGAAAACGCTCTGAAAAGCTGCTGTTGCTGTTCTTCGCTCAAGCCGATGCCGGTGTCGCTGACGCTGATGCGCAGTATGGCGCGATGTGAATCCTTTAGTGCATCGCCTGAATCATCCAGCATGACCCTCACAATAACATCACCTTGCTGGGTAAACTTGACGGCATTGCTGATCAGGTTGCTAAGCACCTGACGTATTCGCAGCGGATCCCCCTGAACGGGCGTGGGTACATCATCATAGACCATGCCGAGAATCTGCAGTTGTTTGCGTTGTGCCTCGGGCGCATACAAACCAAGCACTTCCTCAACCAGACTCACCATATCAATGTTGGTTTTTTCAAGGATCAGCTGATTGGCTTCGAGCCTGGAAAAATCGAGAACGTCATTGACCAGCATCAGGAGGTTATCGCAGGCACGATGCACATGCTGGAGCCACTCCTGCTGGCGCTCTTCAAGTGTTGAGCGCCCGAGCAAACGGCAGAAACCGATAATGCCGTTCAAGGGGGTGCGGATTTCATGACTCATGTTGGCCAGAAATTCTGATTTCACCGCGTTGGCCCGCAGGGCGCTGCGATGCGCCAGGTCAAGTTTTATATTCTGTTCCTCGATGGTTTCCATCGATTCCTGCAGTTCACTGGTCGCCTGTTCAATCTGGGCTTGCATATCATGCTGCGCCCTTTGCATGTTATTGGCCAGCGTGTTGATGTTGTCAGCCAGATCACGATGTTCATCAGTGTCCGGTGGGGTCAGTGCAAAACGGTAATCTCCTCGTGATAGCCGATAGAGTGCCTGATTGGCCTCTTCCAGCGGGTAGGTAGCAAAACGGGTAACGACGTAGGCAACCAGAAACAGGGCCAGACCGAGAACCAGGCCGCCGAGGCTGAAAATTGCAATCCATCGATACTGTTCAAGCTGCAGAACACGGGTATCTATCTCTGCGCTGATCCAGCCTGGCGAGATGTCATCTGTCTTCAGGGCAGGTAAGGCTTTGGTCAGCTGCCATACAGGTGCCTGGTCATTGAGCTGAAAATCTTCTTCAGGTGCGTCCAATGAGGCCGACAGGGGAGAGCGTCCCAGGGAAACCAGTTGATGACCCTGGTCGTCGTATAGCGTCATTGAGCGCAGCTCAACCTGCTCGACAAACCGTTTGGCAATCTGATCCAGAGTGGCCGCATCGTTATCGCTCAACGCCTGGGAAAGCAACGGGGCAGCTATCTCGCTACTGTCAATCAGGCGTTCATTCAGCAGACGCTTGGACTTACCATCATTATGAATCACAAACAGCAACGCCATGGCGGCGTAAACGGTTAATGGAATACCCATTAGTGTCACAACAAGACGGGTGCTCAAAGACATGAAAATCGCTCAGTAATTCAGTGTGGTTGCCTGTCCACCCCAGGCTCTCACCGATATAATGCCGCATAACGGTCAAGATAAGGAATGCATGATGGATTTTCCCACGCTAGAAGACATGGTTGGCAATACGCCACTGGTTCGCCTCAAGCGTATCACGGCAGGGCGTAACAATACGCTGCTTGGCAAGCTGGAAGGCAACAACCCGGCAGGCTCTGTCAAGGATCGACCGGCGCTGTCCATGCTGGTCGAAGCAGAAGCCCGTGGCGAAATACAGCCCGGCGATACCTTGATCGAGGCAACGTCAGGCAATACCGGGATTGCCCTGGCCATGGCGGCGGCTATCAAAGGCTACAAGATGGTGCTGGTGATGCCTGAAAATGCCTCCGCCGAGCGCAAACAGGCGATGGCGGCCTATGGTGCCAAACTGATATTGGTTTCTCAGTCTGGCGGTATGGAAGATGCACGGGACACCGCCAATGCGATGATTTGCCGTGGCGAGGGCAAGCGTCTGGATCAATTCGCGAACCCGGATAATCCTTTGGCGCATTACCGCACCACAGGCCCTGAAATATGGCGCCAGACAGAGGGCAAGGTGACACACTTTGTCAGCTCCATGGGCACAACAGGCACCATCATGGGAGTGTCGCGTTTTCTCAAGGCGCAAAATCCCGAGATCCAGATCGTCGGTCTGCAGCCAGAGGACGGCGCCAGCATACCGGGTATTCGCCGCTGGCCAGAAGCCTACCTGCCGAGTATTTTTGAATCTCCAAGGGTAGACATCACCCTGGATATCGGCCAGCAGGAAGCGGAAAATCACATGCGCCGCCTGGCCAGGGAAGAAGGTATTCTTGCGGGTGTTTCTGCCGGTGGTGGTCTGGCCGGGGCACTGCGCATCGCCGAGCAGAGTGAAAACGCGGTTATCGCCTTTATTGTCTGTGACCGTGGCGATCGCTATCTATCCACTGGCCTTTTTGCGCCGGAGCAGTAATGGCAATGCTAGGTAAACGTCGTCCCGCCAGACCTTTCTCAGCTAAATCGGGGCTGGCCCGCCAGGAAAAAAAGTACACCGTAAGCGTTGCAAGTGAAGAGGCACGCCTGGTCATCGAACGCCTAGCCCATGATGGCCGTGGCGTCGCCCACTGGCCGTCAGGCAAGGCTGTGTTTGTTGATCAGGCACTGCCGGGAGAAAGTGTCGACGTCGCCGTGCATTGCACGCGTAAACGTTTTGATGAAGCCCATGTACGCCACTTGCAAGAGTCATCGTTCCAGCGGGTGATTCCGCCCTGTGCCCATTTCGGCCAGTGTGGCGGCTGTGATTTACAGCACATGGCGCTTGTGGCCCAGCGTGAGCATAAACGCCGGGTGGTGGCTGAGCTACTGACGCGTCAGGGGCTTGAGTGGTCAGGCGACATTGGCTGTCTGGCCACGGATCAGACAGCCTATCGTCGACGCGCTCGTCTGGGGGTCAACGTGGGTCGCGATGGCCATGTCCTGATGGGCTTTCGAGCTCAGCGTAGCCATCGCCTGGTGGATATAAGCCACTGCAAGGTGCTGGTTCCCGCCCTGCAGGCGCTGGTGGCGCCGTTACGAACGCTACTGAACAGCCTTGAGGCACCCAGGGATGTCGGCCACATTGAAGTGCTGGCCACGCCGGAGCAATGCGTGGTGGTTGTCCGTCAACTGACCTCACGGCCGGCTGATGAGCAGCGCTGGCAGACGTTCGCCAAAGAGCACCATGTCGCGTTGGGCATGCTGCTCGGGCGGGATAAAACTGCTCTTCAGGAAGGTCAGGTGCACTGGCATGGTGCAGAGCCGCAGCTGGTCGATTCACTGACCTTGCCTAAAGAGAATGCCTTGGCATTATCGTTTGCTGTTGGCGACTTCATTCAGGTCAATGCCGAGGTCAATGCCCTCATGGTGGCACAAGTGATCGAATGGCTGGCACCGGTTGACGGTGAACAAATACTGGACTTGTTTGCCGGTATCGGTAACTTTAGTTTACCGATTGCCATGTCGGGTGCCAATGTGCATGCCGTCGAAGGGAACTCTGCCATGGTGGCGCGCATTGCTGCCAATGCCCGGCACCATCAGCTTCCGGTCAGTGGGCAACAGGCGGACCTGAACGATGCGGATAGCGTTGCCGACTTGTTTGCAACACGGCAACCGGATGCTGTCATTCTCGACCCACCGCGTCATGGTGCTGAGACGATCTGTCAGGCGCTTGGAAAGCTGGTAGCGCAGGGTAAACAGCGCCCAAGGGTAGCGTATATTTCCTGCGACCCGGCGACCCTTGCGCGAGATACGGCACACCTTGTGCATGGCGGTTATCGCATCAAACAGGTTGCAATGGCCGATATGTTTGTACACACGGCCCATATGGAAACCGTGATGCTGCTGGAAGCCTAGATCGTTCAGTCAGCTCCAATTCAAGATGCGTCGTCGTTGACGGTAGCCTGGATAAAGGTGAATAACCAAGATGGTCAAAGTGCGTGAAGACCAGCCGCTCACTTCAAGCGGAAAGGTCGATATTCAGCAATGGTTGGCACGTCTGCAAGAAGATGTGCGGCTGCGTGACCCTGATCGGTTGGCGCAGGCCTGCGAATGGGCCCAGAAACTGGAAGACGAGGCACCTGACACGCATAGAGTGCGCTCAGGGCCACGCTCAAGTTTCCGGATGGGACTTGAGATGGCCGATATTCTCGGGGAGCTCAAGCTGGATCAGACGTCGCTGGAAGCCGCTGTGCTGTATCGTTCGGTGCGTGAAACGCTGATTACTCCGCAAGCCGTTGAAAAGCGCTTCGGCAGTGAGGTGGCCAGCCTGATCGGTGGTGTCCTGCAGATGGCAGCCATTAGCCAGCCGTACACCCCTAACAACACCATGAATCAGCACAATCAGCAGGAAAACCTGCGCAAGATGCTGGTCAATATGGTTGATGACGTGCGTGTGGCACTGATCAAGATTGCCGAACGCACCTGCGCGTTGCGTCAGGTCAAGGACGCACCGCTGGAAAAAAGCCTTCAGGTGGCGCGTGAAGTCTCGGATATCTATGCCCCTCTGGCACACCGCCTGGGTATTGGGCAGATCAAATGGGAGTTGGAAGATCTCTCCTTTCGATACCTGCATGAAAACGATTACAAGGCAATTGCCAAACTATTGGCCGAAAAGCGCCTTGATCGTGATCGCTATATCACCGAGGTAATGGATACCCTCAAGCAGCTGATGGAAGCCCAGCATATCCACCACTACGATGTCAGCGGGCGGGCAAAGCATATCTATTCGATCTGGCGCAAGATGCAGCGCAAGAAGATTGACTTCTCCCAGGTTCACGATATTCGTGCGGTGCGTATTCTGGTGCCTGAAGTGACAGACTGCTACACGGTGCTAGGCATTGTGCATTCGCGCTGGCACCACGTGCCTAACGAGTTTGACGACTATATTGCCAATCCCAAGAAGAACGGCTATCAGTCACTGCACACGGCGGTATTCGGTCCTGAAAGCAAGGTGTTGGAAATCCAGATACGCACCTTTGCCATGCATGACGAAGCCGAGTTGGGGGTTTGCGCCCACTGGCGCTACAAAGGCCATGATACCAATGCCAAGAGCCGCAGCTACGAAGAGAAAATTGCCTGGCTGCGCCAAGTGCTTGAATGGCAGGACGAAGTGGGTGATTTCAGTGACCTGCGCGAAGGGCTGAACAGCGATGTTGCCCCAGACCGTATCTATGTCTTTACCCCGGATGGTCACGTCATCGACCTGCCGCGTATCGCCACGCCGATCGACTTTGCTTACCGGGTGCATACCGAGATCGGGCACCGCTGCCGGGGCGCCAAGGTCAACGGGCGTATTGTACCGCTGACCTACACGCTTAAGACCGGTCAGCAGGTCGAGATTCTTACCGCCAGCAAAGGCGGGCCAAGTCGCGACTGGTTGAACCCGAATCTCGGGTATGTGCGTACGTCCCGGGCGCGTGCCAAGATCCAGGCCTGGTTCAAGTATCAGGCCCGCGACCAGAATGTGGAAGAGGGTCGTGTCCTGTTCGAGCGTGAGATGCGTCGTCTGGACGTGGAAGGTCTTGACCTCAAGCAACTGGCGCAAGCGGTCAACTATGTAGCACCAGAGGATATGTACGCTGCTCTGGGGGCTGGCGACCTGCGTATTGGCCAGGTACTTAACCAGGCACAGCAGCTGTTTGGCGAGCATGACGACCAGGAGCAGCTTGACCGCCTGCTGGCCAAACCCCGGCGCCAGCCGAGTAAGGCGAACAAGAGTGACATCACCGTGTTGGGGGTTGGTAATCTCAAGACCAGCATGGCCAATTGTTGCAACCCGGTGCCCAATGAACCGATCGTCGGCTTTATTACCCAGGGGCGGGGCGTCACCGTCCATCGTCAGGACTGCCCGAACATTCTGCAGTTACGGGTCGACGAACCCCAGCGGATTATCGAAGTGGAATGGGGCGAGCAGGCACAGACCCGCTATCCGGTCACTATTGAAATCCAGGCCTGGGACCGCTCCGGATTGCTGCGCGACGTTACTGGCCTGTTGGGCAATGAAAAGGTCAACGTATTGGCGGTGAATACCCTGACCGATACCGATGAAGGCATCGCCCGTCTGCGAATAACCCTTGAAGTGGAAGGGCTTGAAGCGCTGGGCCGTTTGTTCTCGCGTATTCAGCAGTTGCCGAATGTTACTGAAGTACGGCGCCTGCGCGATGCCAACCCCGGCAAGTCGTCTCGTCAGGGAGGTGCCTGAATGCGCTATCAACTGGATGATCTGCTGGCTCTGATGGCGGTGCTGCGTGACAGTGAACAGGGTTGCCCCTGGGATATCCAGCAGGATTGGGACAGTATTATCCCTCACACCCTTGAGGAAGCCTACGAAGTCGCCGACGCGATCGAACGGCGTGCCTTTGACGAGTTGCCTGGTGAGCTGGGGGATCTGCTATTTCAGGTGGTGTATTACGCCCAGTTCGGGGCTGAAGAGCAGCGTTTCGATTTCCATACGGTGGTGGATACACTGACCGCCAAGATGTTGCGTCGTCACCCGCATGTGTTCCCTGAGGGTACTCTGGCATCCCGCCGTCCGCCGGGGATTAGCGCTGAAGATGTACAGGCGGGTCAGGTCAAGTCACGCTGGGAAGCACTCAAGGCCGAGGAGCGAGCGGACAGGGCCGAGCAGCCGCCATCTGTGCTTGATGACGTACCGCGCACGCTGCCGGCATTGAGCCGTGCCAACAAATTGACCAAGCGGGCTGCACGGGTCGGGTTTGATTGGCCCGACAGCCGAGGTGTGCTGGCCAAGGTTCGAGAGGAGCTTGCCGAAGTAGAGGAAGCGCTTGAAGTTGGTGACGATAGGCATGTTCGTGAGGAAGTCGGGGATCTGCTGTTTGCCGTCACTAATTTGGCACGCACGCTAAAGGCTGACCCGGAGCAATGCCTGCGTGCCACTAACGGGAAATTTGAACGCCGCTTTCGCTATGTCGAAAAGGCGCTGGCGGCCGCCGGATGCCCATTGGCCGACGCGTCGCTGGATGAAATGGAGGCCCATTGGCGGGTAGCCAAGGCAGAGGAAAAGGCGATGAACCAGCATTCTGCAGACGAAACCGATTTTAAAAAAAAACCTAACAACCTATAAGATCCCGCCAGGAGGCAATATCCAATGAGCCATGACCTACATGAGTCGCTGCGCGATAACGTACGCATTCTCGGTGACAGTCTAGGCCGCACTATTGCAGACGATCTGGGCCAGTCGTTTGTTAACAAGATTGAAGCCATCCGCGCCCATGCCAAGCAGGGCCGTCAGGGTGACAGCCTGCATCAGCGAGAGCTGATCGATTACCTGCGCAAGTTGCCCGAGCAGGATCTGCTGCCGGTCACTCGGGCTTTCAACCAGTTTCTGAACCTGGCGAATATTGCCGAGCAGCACTACAGGGCGCGCTTTCGTCGGGTAGAAGACTACAAGCCCGGCAGTCAGCCGATGCTTGGTGAGTTGCTGGCGAGGGCGGAAAAAGCCGGCAACTCGCCGCGCACTCTGGTGGAGACGCTGGCCAGCATGCGCGTTGAGCTGGTGCTGACCGCTCATCCGACCGAGGTCATCCGTCGCACCCTGATTCAGAAGTATGACGCCATTGACGATTGTCTGACAGCCATTGAGGGCAGTGATGATTACCCCGAGCGCGGTGCCCGAGCCCAGGGGCGCCTGGAAGAGCTGATCAGTCAGGCCTGGCACACCGACGAAATTCGCCATGAAAGGCCCACCCCCGTTGATGAGGCGAAATGGGGCTTTGCAGTGATTGAAAACTCGCTGTGGCAGGCGGTGCCGGATTTTCACCGCGACCTGGATAACCTGCTGCTGGAAACGGCGGGGGAGCGCCTGCCGCTGGATGCCGCCCCGATCCGCTACGCTTCCTGGATGGGCGGTGACCGTGACGGCAACCCCAACGTCACCGCCAAGGTGACCCGGGAAGTGCTGCTGCTCGGTCGCTGGATGGCGGCGGACCTGTATCTGCGCGATCTGGAACAGTTGAAAATCGAGCTTTCGATGTGGAAAGCCAACAGTGCTTTGAGAGCCGACGTGGGTGAGGTGGCAGAACCCTACCGTGAGTTGCTCAAGCGTCTTCTGGTGCGTGTGGAAGCCACCCGCGAATGGGCCAAGGCGCAGCTGGACGGCCAGCGGATCGACCCGGGCCCGATTATTGAAACCCGCGATCAGCTGTATGCGCCACTTTTGACCTGCTACCGCTCGCTGTGCGATGTCGGGCTGGATACGATTGCCAACGGTGCCCTGCTGGACACCCTGCGCCGGGTGGCAGTGTTCGGCGTGACCCTGACCAAGCTTGATCTGCGTCAGGAAGGTAGCCGCCATGCCCAGGTGATGGAAGAGCTGACCGCTACCCTGGGGCTTGGCCACTATGGTGACTGGAATGAGACCCAGCGCCAGGAATTTCTGCTGGCCGAGCTGGCCTCTCAGCGGCCGCTGATTCCGCGGCGCTGGGAATGTTCGGCGGAGACCCGGGAAGTGCTGGATACGTTCAGGGTGATTGCCCAGGAGCATCAGGAGGCCCTGGGGACCTATATCATTTCCATGGCGGCTCAGCCGTCGGACGTACTGGCGGTGGCGCTGCTGATGAAAGAGGTAGGGGGGCAGGTCAAGCTGCCGATAGCGCCACTGTTCGAAACCTTGAATGACCTGGACCACGCCGCAGAGGTGATTGATCAACTGCTGGCGCTGCCCGGTTACCGGGCGCTGGCCGGTGATCGTCAGGAAGTCATGATCGGCTATTCAGACTCCGCCAAGGATGCCGGACAGCTGGCGGCTGCCTGGGCGCAGTACCGCGCTCAGGAGTCACTGGTAAACGTATGTGAAAAACACGCCGTGGACCTGACTCTGTTCCACGGGCGGGGGGGCACGGTGGGCCGAGGCGGCGGCCCCGCCCATGCAGCGATTCTTTCCCAACCTCCCGGGTCGGTGAATGGCAGCCTGAGGGTGACCGAGCAGGGTGAAATGATCCGCTTCAAGTTCGGGCAACCTGACATTGCCCTGCGTTCCATGGAGATTTATGCCTGTGCGGTACTTGAGGCAACATTGTTACCGCCGCCGGAGCCTGAACCCCACTGGCGGGAAGAAATGCATCGTCTGGCTGAGGTGGCGCATTCTGCGTATGTCGGCGTGGTGCGAGAAAATCCTGACTTTGTCCCTTATTTCCGTGCGGTCACGCCGGAAGGCGTGCTTGGCCGCCTGCCATTGGGGTCACGTCCGACCAAGCGTCGCCAGGACGGCGGCGTGGAAACCTTGCGGGCGATTCCGTGGATTTTTGCCTGGACCCAGATCCGCTTGATGCTGCCCGCCTGGCTGGGCAGCGGAGAAGCGTTTGCACGCCGCCTCGAAGAGCCGGGCGGGCGGGAAGTGCTGCGGGAAATGCGCATCCAATGGCCTTTCTTTGGCACCTATCTGGACATGCTGGAAATGCTGCTGGCCAAGGCCGATGTGGCGATTGCTGGCTATTACGAATATCGCCTGGTCGACGAGCCTTCACTGAAAGCGCTGGGACAGAAACTGCGTGATCGCTTCGGGCGCCTGGAAGAGGGGGTGCTGGATATCCTCCAGCAGGAGGAGCTGCTGGAGAATACGCCGCTGATCCGACAGGCGATTGACGTGCGTAATCCCTATATCGACCCGCTCCACGGGCTGCAGGCAGAGCTTCTGCAGCGTAATCGTGATGCTGATGGTGCGATCAGCGCTGATCTTTCCCGTGCCCTCATGGTGACCATGGCCGGCATAGCGGCAGGCCTGCGCAATACCGGTTGACCGTGCTTTTCTGCTCATCCCGCGCCGCTACCTTCTTGGGTAGTGGCGCGGCTGTTTATGTTCTTGATCAAAGTCACCCCATATGACAGCAGACGTGGAAGCGGTGCTGGCCTTTTGGTTTGAGAAACTGAGGCCCGCACAGTGGTTCAGAAAAGACCCGGCACTGGATCGAGAGATTGCTCAGCGCTTTGGTGCACTGCACGCTCAAGCGATCGCTTGTGAATGCTTTGAGTGGCGTGCAGCTCCGCGTGGGCGGTTGGCTGAGATTATTGTCCTGGACCAGTTCTCGCGCAATATTTACCGTCGTGATGCCCGAGCCTTTGCCAGCGATGCGCAGGCTCTGGTGCTGGCCCAGGAGGCGGTCGCCAAGGGCGTTGATCAGTCGCTGTCAGTGGTCGAGCGCAGTTTTCTGTATATGCCCTATATGCACAGCGAGTCATTAGTGATTCATCATCGTGCTGTGCAGTTGTTTGATCAGCCTGGGCTGGAAAGAAATCTTGACGCCGAAAAGCGCCATAAGGCGATGATTGAGCGTTTTGGGCGCTATCCACACCGCAATGCCGTGCTGGGCAGAATCTCCAGCCAGGCTGAGGTAGACTTTCTCAACCAGCCGGGTTCTTCTTTTTAACGTTTTCAGTGTTCAGGCGTTTTATGTCATTACGAAAATCGACCCGCATCAACAAATATATCAGCGAGAGTGGCTTGTGTTCACGCCGCGAAGCCGACCGCTTTGTGGAGCAAGGCAACGTCTGGATCAATGGGCGCCGCGCAACAACGGGCGACCAGGTAACGGCTGCAGACAGGGTTAAGGTCAACGGCCAGGCCATTGAGCCCCAGGAGGAAGAAGACCTGATCCTGATTGCGCTGAATAAACCGGTCGGCATCGTCAGCACCACTGAAAAGGCGGAAAAAGACAATATTGTCGATTTTGTCCAGCACGCCGTGCGTATCTTTCCCATCGGTCGGCTGGACAAGGATTCCCAGGGGCTGATCTTGCTGACCAATAACGG
>NZ_VMQS01000032.1 GCF_007625055.1 Halomonas sp. | reverse complement strand
GCGGATGCGTACTCTAAGGCTTCGCTGCACAGGATGCAAGGGCTTTATGGAAAAAAGTCAAAAAGCATCAGCTGTCAGGCTGGATAGCCAACTCATTAACCAACCGCTACTTTTTCATACTCGCATCATCGGCCATAAATTGGTAAAACCAATTAGCGCTATTTTCAGAATTAAGTAATATTAGAAATAACAGAACTTTTGCATTGGCTCTGCCAATCAAGGAGCTAACGATGTCTTATACACCTCTTCGTCAACCTAGATTGGCCGACGCGATTACTGAACGCCTTGAAGCCATGATGCTTGAGGGCAGCCTTAAACCTGGACAACGCCTGCCACCTGAACGCGAACTGGCTCAGCGGTTCGGGGTTTCACGCCCGTCCTTACGCGAAGCGATTCAGAAACTGGCTGCCAGAGGGCTGCTGGTCAGCCGCCAGGGTGGCGGCAATTTCGTTAACGACGACCTGAACAGCGGCTACACAGATCCGCTACTGGAAATGCTGACACGTCACGAAGAATTTCACCTTGACCTGCTCGAATTTCGTGATGCCATGGAAGGTATTTCTGCCTATTATGCTGCCCTGCGCTCAACGCCTGCCGACAAGGCTATTATGATCCAGCGCTTTGAAGAGCTCGACAATGGGTTTGCTGGTAAGGATCCAGCGGCAGAAGCCAAACTGGATGCTGCTTTTCACCTTTCCATTGCTGAAGCCGCACATAACGTTTTGTTGCTTCACACCATACGTGGCATTTTTCATCTACTGGAACAAAGCATCGTCGACAACCTGGCCTTTCTGTTTGCCAGACCCAACTCTCGCAGTCAGTTGATGAAACAACATCGGGCCTTGCTGGATGCCATCCTCGAAGGACGTGCAGAAGACGCGCGCAGCCGTGCGCATGAACACCTGGTGTTTGTAGAGGAAGGTTTGATGGAAATGGCTCGTGCTGAAACCCGTGCGCAACGCGCCTTACGCAGAGCACAAGGCAGTGCGACCAGCGCATGATAAAGAAGGTTCAACCCCCTCTATTACGTTGGCGATGGTTAACGCTGACCCTGGTCTTTCTCGGACTGCTGTTGTGCGTTTGGCAAGCCTCCCAGATTGCGCGCGAACAGGCGCTGGAAAACCTGCGCGAGGATGCCGAGAACGAATTGCGCTTGTCAGCTGCCCACTTGAACGGCTACCTGCTGCGATATGACTACCTGCCGCAAATGCTGGCTACTCGTGAAGGCGTTCAGCGATTTCTTGCTTCACCGGACAACCAGGACCCGATGCCACTTAACCTGCTACTTGACCGTTTTCGCTTCACTGCAGGCGTTTCTGATGTTTATCTGCTGGATAGGAAAGGCGACACTATTGCCGCCAGCAACTGGCACCGCCCCAATACCTTTATCGGCCAGAACTACGCATTTCGCAGTTATTACCGTGACGCCATGGCCGGCGGACAAGGCCGCTTCTACGGACTAGGCGTTCAGTCACGCGAACGTGGCTACTACTTTTCATCCCCTGTTTATCTGGAAGATACCTCTCCTGATGCTCGCCCGGATGGCGTCATGGTCATCAAGGTGCTTCTCGACGACGTTGAACAAGGCTGGGCTGAGCAAGAAGCAACGTTATTTGTCACCGACAGTGATGACATCATCTTCATGGCCAGCAAGCCCGAATTACGCATGAATGCGCTTTATCCGCTTTCGGACCAACAACGTGAGGCGCTGCGCAACACCCGGCGCTATGCGGTCGAGCCTTTAAATGCGTCGGGTATCGTCATAGAAGAAGCTCACTCAGAGGATGCGCATATTGTCAGCTTTTCACGCGGTGTTTTAGAGGATGAACGCTTTCTACGCCTGACCCGCCCGATAGCAGAGTTCCAGTGGGACATTCATATCCTCAAACCACTGGATACTGTCTCCAGCGCTCAATGGCTGGCAGCCCTGATGGCAGGTGGTCTCTATGGGGTTGTGGCCCTTGGCGGCGGAATAGGCTGGCAGCGCCTGCGCTTACGCCGCGAACGCGAAACCTTTGCTGAACGTGAAAGACGCACTCTGGCGCGGGTTCGCGATGAACTTGAACAAAGCGTTGAACGGCGTACCCGGGATCTGGTGGCAAGCAACCAGCGCCTTTCGGCTGAAATTGAGGAGCGCCGCCGCGCCGAAGAAAACTTACGCCAGACCCAGGACGAGCTGATTCAGGCAGCCAAGCTTGCCGTGCTAGGGCAGCTGGCGGCTGGCATCAACCACGAACTCAACCAACCCCTGGCGGCGATTCGTGCCTATGCAGAAAATGCCCGGCGTTTTCTGGCTCTGTCACGGCTGAACCAGACAGACGCCAACCTGGAACAGATTATCGAATTGACCCATCGCATGGCGGATATCAGCGCCCAACTACGCCAGTTCTCGCGCAAAAGCAGCGAGCGTCAAGAAAATATCGCCGTACAGTCATGCATTGAATATGCCTTGCGCCTCTTCCAAAGCCGCGTGCGTGACAGCCAGGTGCGGGTCGAGCAGCAACTACCTGTAGCAACCCTTTGGGTCAAAGGGGATCTGGTGCGCCTTGAGCAAGTCATCGTAAACCTGATCAGTAATGCCTTACAGGCCATGACAGATACGTCCAACCCACATCTTACCGTGCGCGTGGAAGCGGACGGGGCAGACGTGCATATTCATATTATCGATAATGGGCCAGGTATCGATAGCGCTCATATCAACCAGATCTTCGCACCTTTTTTTACCACTAAGGCACCCGGCAAAGGCTTGGGGCTGGGCCTGTCCATTTCATCACGTATCATGGAGGATCTGGGTGGCAGGCTAGAAGCCTGCAACCTTCCCATGGGAGGCGCTCGGTTCAGTATTATTCTTCCTATGGCCATTGCCCCGGATACCTCAATGGAGCACCTATCTCATGCATGATCCGTCGACACTGCCCGTCATGGTGATCGACGACGAAGAGCATTTGCGCATCACCGCCAGCCAGACCCTTGAGCTGGACGGTTATACGCCATACTGCTTTGAGTCTGCCGAACAGGCACTTGATGCCCTGACGCCCGACTTTCCAGGCGTGATTGTCAGCGATATCCGCATGCCAGGCATGGATGGTATGACCCTGCTGCGCACCCTACGCGAACGCGACCCGACGCTGCCCATTATCCTGATTACCGGCCACGGCGACATTTCTACCGCTGTGGAAGCCATGCGCGCCGGTGCCTGGGATTTTCTTGAGAAACCGTTTGCAGGCGACCAACTGCTTGATGTGGTACGACGAGGCCTGGAAAAGCGTCAACTCAGCCTTGAAAATGATCGCCTCAAGGCTGAGCTGGAAGCTCAACAGGCGGCACTTGGGCCACGCCTTGTCGGGCGTACCGAGACTATCTCGCGCCTTGCCGCCATGATCCAGCGCATCAGCCAGGTCGAGACAGATGTATTGCTGTTTGGGGAAACCGGAACAGGTAAGGATCTTGTCGCTCGGGCCATCCATGAACGCAGCCGCCGCCGCCACCATCCTTTCATGGCAATCAATTGTGGTGCAGTGCCCGAGAACACCATTGAATCAGAACTTTTCGGCCACGAAAAAGGGGCGTTCACCGGTGCCGTTGAACGCCGTATCGGTAAATTCGAGCATGCCAACGGCGGCACGGTCTTTCTCGATGAAATTGAATCAATGCCCTTGGCCTTACAGGTCAAGCTATTGCGCGTACTACAGGAACGTAGTATTGAACGCCTCGGCGCCAATGAAGTGATCAGGTTGGATATTCGCGTTATTGCCGCTACCAAGATTGACCTTAAAGCCGCCTCGGAAGCCGGTCGCTTCCGTGAAGACCTTTACTACCGGTTGAACGTTGTCACCCTGCCACTTCCCGCTCTGCGCGAAAGACGTGAAGATATTCCTCTGCTTTTCCAGCATTTTGCTGTCATCGCGGCTAACCGCAGCGGGCTGGAAGCTCCCCCGCTTGACAGTCATGCCATTGCGGCATTGCTGGCGCATGATTGGCCGGGTAACGTACGCGAACTGCGCAACCTGGCCGAACGTTATGTCCTGCTGGGAGCCGCATTTGATTATCACCTGCCAGCTCTGCTGGAAGGTGATAACGCAGAAACCCAGACAACCTCGCTGACACGCCAGGTAGAACTGTTTGAAAAAAGCCTGATAAGCCAGTCACTGTCACGCCATCATGGTCGCGTGACGCAGGTTTGTGATCATCTATGCCTGCCACGCAAGACGCTTTATGACAAGCTCAAAAAACATTCCCTACAGGCAGAAGATTATCGCCACAGCAGTGAACCCTGATAAAGAAGCTCCCACAGGTCGACCCAGGGCGGCAACCAGGGGAGCAATGTCAGTGTAGCAATCAACATCAGCAGGCTTGCCAGCGGGCGGCGGGCATCTGCCAGTTTTAGCGCCGTTCCAAAAGAACGCTTAAGGCGAGCACCTTCCAGGTCGACGCTGAAAAGCTCATCCAGCATAAGATGAATGACAAAGCCAACGGCTATTGCCAAACCATGGGACCAAGCAAACCAGGCAGACTGCGCCAGCAGCTGAAAGCTGGTGGCTGCTGCTATCATTGCGCATAGCACTCCGGCTAACAGTGAGTGCCATACACCACGATGCACCGTCAGGCGGGCAAACACGGCACTGCTCACATAACGCACCAACAGATAGATCCCACCGCACGCCATCAAAAGCGACCCGGGTGACAGCCAGCTTTGCAGTACAATGACGCCCAGCACCAGAGCGGGTACCGATAAAAGACTGAAGATCAGGCGGATGGAACGTGATCTATCGGCGTCAATATCCGGCAGGATGCCACCAAAGGCGGTTAGAACACCTATCAGCAGGGCTTGTGACGCAGGCCACCACTGGGCCTGATAACCCACAAATGCCAGAACCGCCCCGCCGACTGCCGCGACTGAAATATGTGTACGAAAATTAGCCATGTCACGCGGCATCCTGAAAGCTGTATAAATTACCAGATTTCATTCAGATGCAACATGGTTTTTCAGCAAAAAAATATGAAAAAAGAGCCGCTTGGCAAACAGTTAGGCGATAGTGAACTAACCGTCAGAAATGATGACGACCCACCAATAAGGCAGGCCTGAATGATAAACGCCTAATGCTCGCCTTCTGCCAGAAAACGATCTTTCAGCTTGACGTAGTTACCGGCGGTATAGGCAAAGAAGGTACGTTCCTTGTCCTTCAACGGCCTGAGCTGTCTGGCAGGATTGCCTGCATAGACATAGCCACTCTCCAAGCGTTTACCGGGAGTAACCACCGCCCCGGCCGCAATAATCACCTCATCCTCCACTACGGCCCCATCCATCACAATCGCGCCCATTCCCACCAGGATTCGGCTGCCCAGCGTGCAACCATGCAGAATTGCCTTGTGGCCAACAGTAACGTCATCGCCTAACGTCAGCGGAAACCCCTCGGGGTTGTAGTCGCTGGCATGCGTAATGTGCAGCACACTGCCATCCTGAACGCTGACGCGTGCGCCAATACGGATACGGTGCATATCACCCCGAATCACCGTCATGGGCCAGACCGAGCAGTCATCGCCCACTACCACATCGCCGATCACGGTGCTGTCAGGGTCAATGTAAACCCGTTCGCCCAATTGCGGCTCAATACCCTGATAACGTCTCAACCCCTTGCGCATTGCTGCCTCCTGATTTATCCAGTCTTGTATTGACACCTAAAACAATGCACTCAACAGTACGATAAAGGTCATTGGAATAGCTATCCAGCGCACTATATTGAGCCACAGATAAAACCCCCAGCCGCTGTTGCCCAGAGCCTCTTGGGCCTTTTCCCGAGGCATGACCCAAGCCGCGAAGACAGCAATCAGCATGCCACCCAGCGGGAGAAAAATATCCGGCGGAATGCTGCTGACCAGCTCAAACACATTGCGACCCAGGAAGGGACGAAAATCGGCCAGGCTCGAAAACGATAGCGCGGATAACAGCCCCATCAGCCAGACACCCAGGGCTACCGCCATGGTTGCCTTGACTCGCTTCATGCCGGCCCCCTGCAGCGTCGCCACCATGGGCTCTGCCAGATTGATTGCCGATGTCCAGGTAGCCAACAGAAGCAGCAGAAAGAAGACACTCAGCCAGGCCGCCCCCCAAGGCAGTTCTGAGAACGCAATAGGCAGAGTCACAAACATCAATCCAGGGCCTTGGGTCGGATCGAGCCCTTGCGCAAATACCACGGCAAAAATCGCTATACCTGATAGTAACGCAACGCTGATATCCAGCACGGCGACAGCGGCAGCGGCTTTGGGCAGACTTTGCTTATCCGGCATGTAGGCGCCATACGCCATCAGGGCACAGGCTCCAACGGCCAAGGTGAAAAAGGCGTGACCCATGGCATGCAGAATGACCGTAGGCGTTATCAGCGCCATGGACGGTTTGAACAACCAGACCAGCGCCGGCACGAAGCCCTCTGTGGTGCTGGCATAGATTGCCAAGGTTACTAACAGCAAATAGAGCAGCGGCATCAGAAGGTTATTCAGCCGTTCCAGCCCCTTGGCTATGCCTGCGGCCACCACTCCCATGGTCATGACCAGAAAGAGGGTATGATTGAAAACCAGAAGCCCCGGGTTGGCCAGAAAGGCATCAAACCCGGCGCCGATTTCCTGTGCAGTGGCGCCGCTGAACTTTCCATTGATAGAGGCCACCAGAAACTCGATGGACCAGCCGGACACCACCGAATAGAAGGACAGAATGCAGAACACAGTGAAAGCACCAAAGGCGCCCAACCACCGCCAGTGACGTGAACCGCCGGCTTCTGCCGCCAAGGCGCCCAGCGCCTGTATCGGGCCACGTCTTCCGGCGCGCCCCACCATGATTTCGGCCATCATGACAGGGAGCCCGAGCAATAGCACAAAAACGATATACACCAGCAGAAACACGGCTCCGCCGTTTTCGCCAGCAATATAAGGAAACCGCCAGATATTACCTAACCCTACAGCGGCACCTGTAACGGCCAGAATAAAAGCACGCCTGGACCCCCAGCGCTCAAGTGTTTCACTCATGACCTGCCCCACTCACTCGCCCGCTGATAAAAACATCGTCAAAACGGATAGCTGATAAAGGATATCAGAACACGCCTGACACCCGAGATTAAGCTAACGAGAGGATTGAAACCTCGTCAGCGCGCCCGCACTCTATAGAAATGTATCGTGCACCGCAATTTTCCTACTGAGGTCGACATGCCTAACAATCCCCTGCTCACAGCGCATACCCTGCCACCTTTTGATGAAATTCGCGCTCAACATGTCGTGCCGGCTCTCGACTACCTGTTAGAGGAAAGTCGACAACGCATCGAAGCATTGGCGCTACAGGCTGCCACTACGCCTCCCGACTGGGAAAACTTTGCGGCCCCGCTTGAAGATATTAACGACCAACTTTCCAATGCCTGGTCGCCGATTTCACATCTTAACGGCACCATGAACAGTCCCGAGCTGCGTGAGGCCTATGAAGCCTGTATTGGCAAGCTCTCTGACTTCAGCACCTGGGTTGGACAACACGAAGGCCTGTTCAACGCCTGGCAGGCACTCAAGGAAGGGCCTGGCTGGGCAACGCTTGACGATGCTCAAAAGCGTGCAGTCGAGAACACGCTGCGCGATTTCCGTCTTGCAGGCGTTGATCTGCCAGCGGAAAAGAAAGCTCGCTACGGTGAGATCAAGTCACGCCTGTCGACACTGACCAACCAGTATTCCAATAACGTCCTGGATGCTACCCAGGCCTGGCATAAGGATATCCACAACGCTGAAGACCTGGCGGGCGTGCCGGAAAGTGCCCTGGCTACCCTGAAATCCCTGGCGCAGGCCAAGGGTGTCGACGGCTATCGGATCACGCTGGACTTCCCGAGCTTTTACCCAGTGCTCAGTTACGCTGACGACCGTGCCCTGCGCGAAGAAGTCTATACCGCCTTTGTCACCCGCGCCTCTGATCAGGGCCCCAATGCTGGCAAATTTGACAACGCCGCCATCATGGAAGAAATCCTGGCATTGCGCAGCGAGTTGGCCACGCTAATGGGCTTTGCTACCTATGCGGATTATTCACTGGCGACCAAAATGGCCGATTCTCCTCAGCAGGTACTGGACTTCTTGACCGACCTGGCCCAGCGTGCAGTGCCCCAGGCACGCGAAGAGTTTGCCGAGCTGCAAGATTTTGCCGCACAGGAGCTGGGGCTGGAAAACCTCCAGCCCTGGGATGTCGGCTATGCCAGCGAAAAGCTGCGTGAAGCACGTCATGCAATTTCCCAGGAGCAGCTACGCCCCTACTTTCCAGCGCCCCGCGTAGTGGATGGGTTGTTCAGTGTCGTGGAGCGCCTATACGGTGTACGCTTCGAGGAAAAAGAGCATGTCGCCAGCTACCATCCGGATGTGCGTTATTTTCAGATTACTGAAAATGATACCCCCATTGCCGGTTTTTATCTCGACCTCTACGCCCGCGAAGGCAAGCGCGGCGGTGCCTGGATGGCTGATTGCCGTGTCCGCCGCCAGACATCCGCTGGCCTGCAACTGCCGGTGGCCTTCCTGACCTGCAACTTTACCCCGCCTGTAGGCGACAAGCCTGCGCTGCTTACCCATGATGAAGTCACTACCCTGTTCCATGAGTTTGGCCACGGGCTACACCACATGCTGACCCGCCAGACCATTGCCGATATTTCCGGCATCAATGGCGTCGCCTGGGATGCGGTAGAGCTACCTAGCCAGTTCATGGAAAATTATTGCTGGGAGCGCGAAGGGCTGGACCTGCTGGCAGCGCATATTGATACCGGTGAACCCTTACCCGGTGAATTGCTGGAACGCCTGCAAGCGGCGAAGAACTTCCAGTCTGCCATGGGAATGGTTCGCCAACTGGAGTTTTCGCTGTTTGACCTCCGCCTGCATCATCTCGGCTCAGCACCAGATGCTTCCCACATCCAGGCGCTGCTGGATGACGTGCGTCACCAGGTAGCGGTGATGCCTGCAGTGCCCTTCAACCGTTTCCAGAACAGTTTCGGGCATATTTTTGCCGGTGGCTATGCGGCGGGCTACTACAGCTATAAGTGGGCCGAAGTTTTGTCTGCCGACGCCTGGAGTGCCTTTGAGGAAGCGGGTATTTTCGACCCGACAACAGGCCAGCGTTTTCGCCAGCATATCCTGGAGCAGGGGGGTGCCCGCGACGCTGCTGAACTTTTCGAAGCATTTCGTGGCCGTGAGCCCAGTGTTGAGCCCTTGCTGCGCCATAGCGGCATTCGCGCTGCCTGAACACCCATTCCCGACAGCTGCGTGGCCGTTAAAGGCCACGCATGGAGCCTATCATGTCAACGGTAAAACGCTTTATCGCAGGAGTTACCTGCCCACGCTGTGCCGAGATGGACCGTATTCGCTCCTGGGAGCAGAACGGCATTCGTTATCGTGAATGCGTCAGCTGTGATTTCTTTGAGCAATTGCCCATTGAAGATGAGGATGCCCCAGAACTGCAGACACGCGTCAACAAATTAAGGGAAGAACAAAAGCAGCAGGACATCCAGACGGTACGTATTCTCGATCCCGGCAGCTCACCGAAGCAAGGCAATAATACTTGACCTTCTTTAGATCACCCAGGATGCCATGGGCAGTACCCCTCCCCCCACCTGACTGACGCGGCCAGCACCACCGCACAGGGAAAGTGTGTGAAAAAACGCACAACTTGGTCGCTATCACGTGCGGAATTGTTAACACTTAAGCACTGGCCGCTTTAGACAAAAGTTTAAATATAAAAACTTAATCTGCTGTTTAATAATGAAAAGATAGGCAATGGCACACTAATCGCTTCCAAAGAGATGCTAATAATCATCTGCACAGTGACTACACTGATGTCATTGCCCTTGATGATGGGGTGATTGAATCATTTCACATCTAATAACAGTCTCAGGAAATCTCGCCATGCGCATGAAAAAAACTGCAATGAACAATGCCCTGCCCACCGCTGCTGCACTGCTTGCCGGTGTTACACTGCTGGCCGCCAGCAGTGCTCAGGCTGACCGCTCCGAGTGGCCAGATAACTTTACGGTTGGCACCGCAAGCCAGGGCGGCACCTACTATGTTTACGGTTCAGGCTGGGCCAACTTCATTGCCGATGAGCTGGACATTTCCGGTGGTGGCGAAGTCACTGGCGGCCCGACCCAGAACCTGGCCCTGGTACACGGTGGCGATGTTGCCTTCGGCCTGACCACCATGGGGCCTGCTTCAGACGCTATTAATGGCGAAAGCCCACTGGCCCCGGGCATGGAGATGGATAACGTCTGTGCCATGTTCCCGATGTATGAAACGCCCTTCTCGATCACTGCTCTGGCGTCTTCGGATATTGAATCGATTGAAGACATTCCGGACGGTGCCCGCATCGGCTTTGGCCCGGCGGCCTCTACCTCTGATACCTACTTCCCGGCAATGCTTGAGACCCTGGGTGTAGAGTTCGATCGTCGTAACGGTGGCTGGTCTGACCTCGGCGGTCAGCTGCAGGATGGTCTGCTTGACGTTATCGCTTTTGCAGCCGGCATTCCGATTCCAGCCGTCAGCCAACTGGAAGTGCAGACTGACGTCAACATCGTCGAGTTTACCGATGATGAAGTGGATACCATTCTTGAAAACTTCCCGGTGGCTGAATTCATGATCCCGGCCAGCACCTACGAGACATTGGAAGAGGATGCCCGCGCGGTTTCCATGTGGAACTTTGCCATTGCGGGTTGCGACCTGCCGGAAGACTTTGTCTATGAAGTCACCAAGGTAACCATGGAACAGAACGATCGTATGCGTTCCATTCACCGCAGTGCTGCTACCACCATCCCGGAAAATGTCGACAAGAACACCGTGCTGCCCTTCCATCCGGGAGCGGCTCGCTGGTACGAAGAAAACGGATATGACATTGCTGAAGACATGATCAAGTAAACGTCACGTTCTTAAGGCCTGCCCCGCTCCGGCAACACCGGGCGGGGCAGTTTTTGCTTATAACGCGCTTTTTTGTTGCATTGCTGTGAGGGTGACCTCTTATGAGTCACAGATCTGACCCCAACCCTGGCGACCTTGCGGATACCCCGTCAAGCGGTCAACCCGATGTCGTGGTTGTTGAAGGCGTTGATGAAGAAGTCGTCGAGAATAACCGTCGTCTGTTTAACGGCTGGCAGTTCTGGCTGTTTGCTGCTCTGGCGGTTGCCTATTCTTCTTTTCATCTGATTTCACTGAATATCTTTCCCATGGAGACCTGGTCCTACCGGATCGTACACATTGCCGGTGCCCTTATCCTCGGGTATGGGCTTTATGCCGGTAGCCGCTTTGCAAAAAGTGAGCATGAAGAATCCCCTGTGGCCCTTAAATGGCTCAGTTATGCACTGCTGCTTCCGGCGCTCTATTCGCTGTTCCAGGTCTTCATGATGCAGCAGACCCTGGCCGGCGGTGCCATGCGCATCGATCCTGCCATTGAGTCCTGGCATTACGGTTACCCCCTGATGCTGACGACCGCAGCGGCGATTATGCTGTCATGGGTATATCGTCAGGTGCGTCACCGCTTCAATCCGGCAGATCTGGTACTGATGGTGTGCGCCCTGGCCAGTGCTGGCTACCTGCTGGTAGCCTTCAACACCAATATGCGCATGTCCACAGGTACCTCTTTTGCGCCAGTGGGTATTGCATGGGCCGCCGTTGCCGGATCATTACTGATTCTGGAACTGACCCGCCGTGTGGCCGGCCTGGCACTGGTGGTTATTTCGGTCGTTTTCCTGCTATATGTATTTGCAGGCCCGTACCTCCCAGGCTTTCTGGGTTATCCCGGCTTATCGATCAACCGCTTTTTCAGCCAGGTTTACACGGATACCGGCATCCTGGGGCCGACAACGGCCGTCTCTTCCACGTATATCATCCTGTTTATCATTTTCGCTGCCTTCCTGCAGGCCTCCAAGGTCGGTGACTATTTCGTCAACTTCGCCTTCGCAGTCGCGGGCAGGGCGCGTGGCGGCCCGGCCAAGGTATCCATTTTTGCCTCTGGCCTGATGGGCATGATCAACGGCACCTCAGCGGGTAACGTTGTTTCCACAGGCTCCCTGACAATTCCGCTGATGAAGAAAGTCGGCTACCCAGGGCGTAGCGCCGGCGCCATTGAAGCCGCTGCGTCTACCGGTGGGCAGATCATGCCGCCCATCATGGGGGCAGGTGCCTTTATCATGGCGGAAATCACCGGTATCCCCTATACCGAGATAGCCGTTGCCGCGATTATCCCTGCCATTCTTTACTTTCTGTCCGTCTATTGCATGGTCGACTTTGAAGCGGCCCGTAAAGGCATGCGCGGCATGCGCGAAGACGAAATCCCCCAGTTCCGCAAGCTGGCCAAGCAGGTTTACCTCTTTGCGCCTATCATCATTCTGATTGTGGCACTGTTCATGGGCTATTCAGTGATTCGTGCTGGGACTCTGGCAACAGCGTCTGCCGCCGTTGTCAGCTGGATTTCACCCAACAAGATGGGGATTACCGCCATTCTGCGTGCCCTGCAGCTGGCGGGCATCATGTCGATCCAGATTATTGCGGTATGTGCCTGTGCAGGGTTGATTGTAGGCGTTATCTCCCTGACCGGAGTTGGCGCACGCTTCTCCTCACTGCTGCTTGGCGTTGCCGGTGTCAGCCAGCTGTTGGCATTGTTCTTTGCCATGTGTATCTCGATTCTGCTCGGCATGGGGATGCCCACTACGGCGGCTTATGCAGTAGCAGCATCGGTGGTTGCACCGGGCTTGATCAATATCGGCATCGAACCACTGATTGCACATTTCTTCGTGTTCTATTTCGCGGTGGTCTCTGCCATCACGCCACCGGTCGCGCTGGCATCCTACGCAGCGGCAGGTATTTCTGGTGATAATGCCATGGGCACGTCCGTCGCTTCGTTCAAGATCGGCCTGGCCGCATTTATCGTGCCCTTCATGTTCTTCTATAGCCCTGCCATGCTGATGGAAGGCAGCGCCATGCAGATTCTGCGCGTCGGCCTCACCGCGACACTGGGCATCATCCTGCTGGCCGGTGTGGTTCAGGCGTGGTTATTTGGGCCAGTAAAAACATGGCAGCGGGTCGTCATGCTGATCGGCGCCATCTTCATGATCTACGGCGGCATCTATACCGACATTGCCGGGCTTGCGATTGGTGCTGTGCTACTGGCAATGCAGCGTCGACTGCACGGTAGTGGCAAAGCTGCCGCGTCAACCGGCTAGCGCCAGCGTTTCAAGTGGCTGACAAAAACCCCCGCACTTATAAAAGGCGGGGGTTTTTTATGCATATCACTGTGACGCCACGTCAACTGAGTCTCTATCCAGTGAGATTACCCATAATCCTCTTCACAGGCGCCGATTGATTCAACGTGTAGAAATGCAGACCTGGTGCGCCACCATCCAACAGCCGCTCACACAAGCGTGTCACCACATCGCTACCAAAATCGGCAATCGCCTCACTATCATCCGCATAGCTTTCCAGCTGTTTGCGAATCCAACGTGGAATCTCTGCGCCACAGGCATCAGAAAAACGTGCCAGCTTGGTATAGTTGGTGATGGGCATGATGCCGGGAATGATCGGTTGTGTAACACCCAGCGCACGTGCCTTATCCACAAAGTGAAAGTAGGCATCCGCAGTAAAGAAATACTGGGTGATTGCCATATTGGCCCCTGCTTTCATCTTACGGGCAAAATTAGCCACGTCTTTATCGAGATTTGGCGCCTGAGGGTGCGACTCCGGGTAGGCACCGACGGCAATCTCAAAATGATCTCCCGTCTCTGTGCGGATAAACTCGACCAGCTCATTGGCATAACGCAGCTCACCCATGCTGGCGGTGCCTGACGGCATATCGCCACGCAAGGCCACCAGGCTATCAACGCCTTCTTCACGGTATTCTGCCAGCAGATCGCGCAGCTGGGCTTTGTCACTGCCAATACACGAGATGTGCGGTGCAGTGGTGACACCGCTCTGGCTAATATCCCGCACGGCATTTCGGGTACGCACCTGGGTCGAACCACCGGCCCCGTAGGTCACTGAAAAAAAACGTGGATAACAAGCCGCCAGCTGATCCCGGGTGCGCATCAGCTTGTCACGCCCGACGTCAGTATTCGGAGGGAAGAACTCGAAGCTGATACCGAGGGGGTGTTCTTGGCGGCTCATGGTTGTCCTCATAGTCAGTGAATTCGGCGCGCCGATAGAATGGCGTTTTATGAACGTGTATTCTCGCTGCTACGCGGGCGCTCGGCTAATGAAAGATTCCACACAGCAACTTTAATTTTGCTCATGTTCAAAACAGCGTCGATGGGAAAATAATTCATGGAAAACCTTGCGGCCGACGCATTATCCGGGCCTCTGCTAATGCTTTTATCATTTGTCGGCCTTGGCTGGATTGCTGCTCGCGGGCTGAGAATTGACCCCCAGCCCATTGCGACCCTGCTGGTTTACCTGATTGCACCACTGACGTTTTTCCGCGCTCTCATGAACGGCGGTCCAACGCCAGACTACCTGCTACTTACTTTGATACTTTTCCTTATCAGTAGCGCCATTGCCTTGTTGGTACGCGCCGTCACTCAACGCTATTTTGGTGCTCAGGAAGGGGCCTTACTGGCGTTTTCCGCCGGCACGGGCAATACCGGCTACTTCGGCTTGCCGATAGCACTGATCATCTTGCCTGCGGAAGGTGTTACCCTTTATCTGTTCTGCATTCTAGGCGTTACATTGTATGAATTTACCGTCGGCTTCTATGTCAGCGCCCGCGGTCAGTTCTCGGTACGCCAGAGCCTTGGCAAGATTGCCCGTCTGCCACTGGTCTATGCCTTTCTGGCAGCGCTATTGTTGACCCAACTGGGTATCATACTGCCCTCTGACGTGATGACCTCGCTGGATGTATTTCCCGCCACCTACACGCTGCTCGGCATGATGATTATTGGCATGACACTTAGCCACGTCACCCTGGCCGCCTGGGATACACGTCTTATTGGAGCCTGTATCGTTTTACGCTACGGAATATGGCCACTGGCGACCTTGGTCATGGTGGTGCTGTTGCAGCATTGGATGGCGATACCCGCGTCATTGGCCATGGCCGTCCTGTTACTGGGGGTAGTGCCCATGGCCGCTAATGTGGTGGTGGTGGCCATGGAGCTGGGCATTCAACCCCAGAAAGGCGCCCTGGCAGTGCTAGTGACAACCCTGATGGCCCCTTTACTGATTCCTGTCTATCTGGGGGTGATGTTCAGACTCAGCGGGCTGGGTTAAACGCTATGGTTCAGAAACCCTCCACGCCTGCTTTTTTAAGGGTAGCTGCCATCCGCTGGATTTCAGAGTGCTTAAAAAAAGCAGCCAGCGCTCTGCTGCGCACAGGCCCGATGTCGGGTAGCGTTTGCCATTGCGCTGCGTTCAACGCCGCCAGGCTCGCCCAGTCGCCTTGCGTTTGATCACTGCCCTGTGGGGCACCAAGGGCCTGCAGCCAGTGGGCAAAGGGCTGGCTTCTTGCCGCGTCAAATTCGGTCAATAGTCGATTTGCCCTGGCTTGACCAATACCGGAAGCGGCCATGAGTGCATGCTTGTCCAGATGGATCCAATCAACCAGGCCGTTTACTACCTCCGCCTTCAATAAGCTCTCCCAGGTACCTTCACCTATACCTTTCATTTCAAGCCTCTCCCCAAGCCACGCCAGGCGAGCTAGCAGCTGGCTCTGACAACCTTGAAGCGTTTCGTCAAGCGTCAGGCAACTCAATGCATGGTAGTCCTGCGCCTCCGGTACCCAGAGAGGCTGGCGATGGGAGGATTGCATGACCACGCTCGCCAACTGGGGAATCGTCAGCCCTCCCAGCGTTACGGTCACCATATCGCGGGCACGCAGATCCAACGTCTGCCAACGTGAAAGCGACCCCAGCGAAATACGACTGATACGTCGCCCTTCCAGGGTGACTGGCTGGAGGTGAACCACGGGCGTAATACGTCCCGTCCGGCCAATCTCAAACGATATCCCACGCACGGTCGCCATGGCCTGTTGCGCGGGGTATTTCCAGGCTAGCGCCCAGGAGGGAGGCTCAGCGTTGGCGCGCAACCCTTCAGCCGGAAACCGGGCTTGCTTGAGTACCACTCCGTCTGTTGCAAACGGCAGCGGATGGTCAAACCAGCGCTCTCGCCACTGCTCAGCCTGAGCATAGCCCGTCACAGGATGTGAATATTCTGCGCTATCAAACCCCAATTCTGCGAGCCGGGCCAAGTGTTCCTGCATGGCTTGCGGGCCAGCCGGCCAGGCCCAGACAAAAAGCCCGATGCGTTCCAGCATCGTATTATCAGGCGCCTTTTGAGCCATAACACCCGCGACTTTCCCGCGCAGCTGTCGATGCCCGTCTCGAGACTGTACGTAATCGTTGCCCGCTCGCCAGTAAAGCTCGCCCTGAAAAACCGCCGTAATGGGCTTTGGAAGCTGATTGGGAACCGCCGGCAGCTGGCGGGCGCGTGACGTCCAAGCCTGACCGCGCTGGCCATCGCCTCGACTGATCGCGTTTACCAGACGTCCATCAAGATATTCAAGGCTGACCGCAACGCCATCTACCTTGGGCTGTATCCACAGATTGTTCCGGCGCTGCATCCAACGCTGTACCCCTGCGCTATCACGCTTTTCCAGGCCTTGTTGAGCATAGAGGTGGGGAAGGCGCTCACCAGGGGTGACCGCCGCTTGCTCAGGGCGGTGGGGTTGAGAGGCCCCCATACAGTTACGCCAGTGTTCCAGTCTGGCAACTGCCTGATCGTAGATATCATCACTGACCAGCGATCTACCCTGTTGATAATAAGCATCATCCCATTGGCTGATCTGCTGGTTTAATGCCTGGATGTCAGCGTCAAGCGTCTCGGCGGGTCGGGTCGGACAATCAGCCCCCTGACCCGCGGGCACCCAGAGCACCAGGAAGACAAGTAGCAGGTCCCTGATAAAACGATGATGGCAACACATCCTTGTTCCCTCCTTACGTTAGGGCTTTTCTCTCCTTATAAATCAAGCGTAGACAAAAAAGCGCCCCGTGGATAAATTCCGCGGGGCGCTTGGCTGGCAGGAAATGAATCGTTTCAGAGAGTGTTACAAACCCGCCGACTGGCGCAGAGCGTCTGCCTTGTCAGTTTTTTCCCATGGAAAAGCGGTAAAGGTCTCGACCTGTTCCTGACCTTTGTCATCCATCCAACGGTAGCTGTGTTCAAAGGGCTTACGGCCAAAGTGACCATAAGCAGCCGTCAGCTGGTACATCGGGTGCAACAGATCCAGCATTTTGGTGATCGCAAAGGGACGTAGATCAAAATGCTCGCGTACCAGCTTGACGATTTCAGCATCGGCAATATTTCCGGTGCCGAATGTATCGACCGATACCGAGGTTGGCTCGGCTACGCCAATGGCGTAGGAAACCTGAATTTCACACTTGTCGGCAAGACCTGCGGCGACCACATTCTTGGCCACATAACGGCCTGCATAGGCAGCACTGCGGTCTACCTTGGAAGGATCCTTGCCCGAAAAGGCGCCGCCGCCGTGACGTGCCATACCGCCGTAGGTATCGACGATAATCTTGCGCCCCGTCAGACCACAGTCTCCCACAGGGCCACCAATGACAAACTTGCCGGTCGGGTTGATGTGGAACTGAGTGCTGTCATCCAGCCATTCTGCTGGAATCACCTGCTCAATAATTTCCCGCTTGACCATGGTACGCAGCGCTTCCTGATCAATATCAGGGTCATGCTGGGTAGAAAGCACCACGGCGTCGACACCGCAGGGTTTGCCATCAGCGTCATAACGGAAGGTAACCTGGCTTTTCGCATCCGGGCGTAACCAGGGCAAAAGGCCCTGTTTACGCAGCTCGGCCTGACGCTCCACCAGGCGATGAGCGTAATGAATCGGCGCAGGCATCATCGAGACGGTTTCATTGGTAGCGTAGCCAAACATCAGGCCTTGATCGCCTGCTCCCTGATCTTCCGGCTTGGTGCGGTCAACGCCCTGGGCAATATCAACGCTCTGCTTACCTATCAGGTTGATTACACCGCAGGTAGCGCCATCAAAGCCGACATCTGATGACGTATAGCCAATATCGGCAATCACCCGGCGGACCAGGGTTTCCAGGTCAACCCACGCAGCCGTGGAAATCTCGCCGGCAATAATGGCAACGCCCGTCTTGACCATGGTTTCGCAAGCAACACGTGCCTGCTTGTCACGGGCAATGATGGCATCCAGCACGGCATCAGAAATCTGATCGGCAATCTTGTCGGGATGCCCTTCGGAAACGGATTCGGAGGTAAACAGGGAGTATTCGCTCATCGCGCTCTTGACCTTCTGTGTGACGGCTGTCGCTCGAAGCATCAGCAGGAAATCTTGGCAGGAGGCCCTGCCTACATAACCGAAGGTGGCAAAGCCACCTCGGGGACCAAAGTCTACACGCTGTTGGCAATGCTTCCCAGCGTCTTGCGCGGATATCCAGTGATCGATTTGCCCCTCGTGTTGAACGCCAGGTGTGCAGCATTATTTGCCGCCGCTGGCGAAGTCGGCGACAATACGCGCTTTATTATTGTTTTAAGGCGAGGAGCACTCAATGCCGTCCCGTTTCGAGTTGGCCAATGCCATTCGCGCCCTTTCCATGGATGCTGTTCAGAAGGCCAAATCCGGCCATCCCGGCGCCCCCATGGGTATGGCAGATATTGCCGAGGTGCTATGGAATGACTACCTCAAGCATAACCCTGAAGATCCCAAATGGGCGGACCGTGACCGTTTTGTTCTCTCCAATGGCCATGGTTCAATGCTGCTTTATTCACTTCTTCATTTAAGCGGTTACGACCTTGGCCTGGAGCAGTTGCGTAACTTTCGTCAGCTGCACTCACCGACTGCCGGCCACCCTGAATTCGGTTATGCACCGGGTATTGAAACCACGACGGGCCCGCTGGGCCAGGGGTTTGCCAATGCCGTGGGCATGGCACTTGCCGAGAAAACCCTGGGCGCCCAGTTCAACCGTCCTGGCCACACCCTTGTTGACCATCACACCTGGTGCTTTGTGGGTGATGGTTGCTTGATGGAAGGTATCTCTCATGAAGTAGCGTCGCTGGCAGGCACTCAGAAACTTGGCAAGCTGATCACCTTTTATGATGATAACGGCATTTCGATTGATGGCGAGGTTGATGGCTGGTTTACCGATGATACAGCCAAACGCTTTGAAGCTTACGGCTGGCATGTTGTGCCTGACGTTGATGGCCACAAGCCAGAAGAGATCAAGGCCGCTATCGAACTGGCCAGGCAGCAGGATGACAAGCCAAGCCTGATTATCTGTAAAACCATTATTGGCTTTGGTGCCCCCAACAAGCAGGGCAAGGAAGAATCTCACGGGGCACCGCTGGGCGATGATGAAGTTGCCGCGGCGCGGGAGCAGCTTGGCTGGCCGCATGCGCCCTTCCATATTCCTGAGCCTGTCTATACCGCCTGGGACGCGCGCGAAGCTGGCAGGCAGCGTCAGCAGTCGTGGGAAGAGCAAATGAGCCGCTATGCCGAGGCGTTTCCTGATGAAGCCCTGGAATTCAAGCGCCGCCTGAAAGGCCGCCTGCCGGCGCAGCTTTCCAGCGAGGCCCTGATTCAGCAAAGCCAGGAAAAAGGTGAGCATATTGCCTCACGCAAGGCATCCTTGGGAGCCCTGAATGTTCTGGGTCCGCAAATGCCTGAACTGTTTGGCGGTAGCGCCGACCTGGCACCCTCTAACCTGACGTTCTGGAACGGCGCCAAAGCCATCACCCCGGATGATGCCAGCGGTAATTACCTGCACTACGGCGTACGTGAATTCGGCATGGGGGCCATCATGAACGGTGTTGCCCTGCACGGCGGTTTTGTGCCCTATGGGGCGACCTTCCTGATCTTCATGGAATATATGCGCAACGCCGTACGCATGGCTGCTCTGATGGGACAACGTGCGATCTATGTGTTCACCCATGACTCTATCGGACTGGGTGAGGACGGCCCGACGCACCAACCGATTGAACAGCTGACCAGTTTGCGCACTACGCCCAACCTGAGCACCTGGCGTCCCTGTGATGCTACTGAAACTGCCGCTGCCTGGGATGCGGCACTCAAGCGTCACTCTGGCCCGACAGCACTGGTGCTGTCTCGCCAGAACCTGCCTAATCAGGCACGCACCAAAGCCCAGCTGGCTGACATCCAATGCGGTGGTTATATCCTCAAGGACAGCGAGACAGCGCCAGAGCTGATTCTGATTGCCACAGGTTCTGAAGTGGCCCTGGCCATGGAGGCGGCTGCCGAGCTGGAGACAAGCGGCAAGGCGGTACGCGTGGTTTCCATGCCGTCTACCTACCGTTTTAACGGCCAGGACGCCGAATACAGGGAAAAAGTGCTGCCCGCCAGTGTGACCAAGCGGATTGCTATCGAAGCAGGCCACGCCGATTACTGGTACAAGTATGTCGGCCTGGATGGCCGCGTGATCGGCATGACCACCTATGGAGAGTCAGCCCCTGCAGATGATCTGTTCAAGCACTTTGGTTTTACCGTCGACAACATTGTCAAACAGGCTCATCAGCTGCTCGGGCAAGCCTGATAGGCCATTCTGTGACGGCGTTAGGTGGGTTTTTATGGCTTGTCAGTTTCTGGCTGATCGGTGAGGTTATTATCTACCTTACCGCCATGCCGGTCTCTTCCGGTGTGTTGGGCATGCTGCTGCTAAGTATCACTCTGGCGATACGAGGGGGTGTTCCCGACACCCTGGCGGCTGCGGCCCAACCGCTGATTGCTCTGCTGGCGATGTTGATCATGCCTGGTGTGGTAGGCGTTTTCTTTGTCGCCGGCGAGCTTGGTAGTCAGTGGATCGCCATCATAGTCAGCCTGATACTGGGCACTCTTTTGAGCGTATTGACCACGCTATGGTTAATGCGCCTTCTGATGCGGGGCCAGGATGTTAAGTGATAGCTTACTTGAACAGTTGACTGAAACCCCATTGTTTGCCGTGGCACTGACCCTAGCAGCTTACCTGGTCGGCATGACCATCTTCAGACAACTTAAACAGCCCACCTGGTTACCCGCGGTATTGATTGCCGCCTTGCTATTGGCAGTCTTCCTGCTGGTCAGCGGGCTTCACTACACCACTTATCAGCAAGGGGCCGCCTGGCTATCGGTTTTGCTTGGCCCCGCCACGGTGGCACTGGGCATGCCGCTTTACCAGCAATTTCCACGTATTCGTGAACTATGGCGCCCACTGGTGGTTTGTCTGCCTATCAGTGCCAGCCTGGCCGCTGTTTACGCCGTGGGCATTGCCTGGCTGATGGGCTTACCTGACCTGGTGCTGGCGTCCCTGGCAGCAAAGTCCGTGACGGCACCGATTGCCATTGGGGTTACACAGCAGTTGGGCGGCTCCATTCCGCTGCTGATGGGCGGGCTTCTGATCACCGGTGTCGTGGCCATTGCCTTTGTCAGCCTGGCCGCCCGATGGATGAAGATCAGCGATGAGCGCCTCATCGGCTTTGCATTGGGGCTTAATGGCCATGCTATCGGCACGGTCAGGGCTTTTGAAATCAGCCCCACTGCAGGCGCATTTGCCTCATTGGGCATGAGCCTGACTGGCCTGTTCACCGCATTGTTGTTACCTCTGGTCTGGCACTTGCTTGGCTGACTCTCATCTTTAGCACGCATTAAGGAGATATATGGCCGCGCGGGCTTCCACTTTTCGTATTGCCATCAACGGCTATGGCCGGATCGGCCAGTGCGTTCTGCGTGCCTTGGTAGAGCGCCAGTCGGCAGACATCCAGGTCGTCGCGATCAATGAGCTCTCCAACCTGGATACCATTACCTACCTGACCCGCTTCGATACCACTCACGGGCGCTTTCCAGTTCAGGTGGACACCCATGACGACCATCTGGTGATTAATGGCCAGGCTATTCGGGTCCTGAACGAACCTGATCCGGACAAACTTCCGTGGGCAGCGCTTGATATAGATCTGGTGCTTGAGTGCTCGGGCAGTTTCAAGGATCGAATCACCGCCGAAAAGCACCTGGCGGCGGGTGCCAAGCGTCTGCTGTTTTCCCAGCCAGCAGAAAATGATCTGGATGCCACCATCGTCTGGGGCATCAATCAGGAAGTGTTGTCAGCTGAGCAGCATATCCTTTCAGCCGCATCCTGTACCACTAACTGCCTGCTGCCATTGCTGACCGTGCTGGATGCAGCGTTAGGTGTAGAGCACGGGGTGACCACCACAGTGCATTCTGCCATGAATGATCAACCGGTCATCGATGCCTATCACCAGACGGATCTACGCCTGACGCGCTCTGCCATGCACTCGATTGTGCCTGTCGATACCGGCCTGGCCAAGGGTATTAGCCGTTTGATGCCCAAACTGACCGGGCGTTTCGAGTGTTTGCACCTGCGGGTTCCGACCATTAATGTCTCAGTGATGGATCTTGCCGTTACGGTCGCCCGGGATACCGATAGAGAAGAAGTCAATCAGTTATTGAAAGCAGCAAGCCAATGCCATCTGCAAGGGATTCTGGGGTACACCGAAACGCCCATGGCCTCAGTCGATTTCAATCATGATCCACACTCCGGCATCCTGGATGCCACCCAGACCCGGGTAGCTGGCACGCGTCTGATCAAGCTGCTTTGCTGGTTTGATAACGAATGGGGGTTTGCCAACCGCATGCTGGATATCAGCCAGCGTCTGGCAACGCTGACACAAGCTGGTTATCACGACCCAACCCATCACACTATTAATAAGAGGACACCTGCTCATGAACGTACAGAAAATGATCGACCTGCCACTCCAGGGTCAACGCGTCCTGATCCGTGAAGACCTCAACGTACCCATCAAGAATGCCAGCGTCTCAAGTGATGCCCGCCTGCGCGCCGCGCTGCCCACCATTCAGGCCGCTTCAGACGCAGGTGCCAGAGTCATGTTGATGAGCCACCTTGGCCGCCCGACGGAAGGTGAGCCGGCGGAAGAGTTTTCCCTGGCCCCGGTGGCTAAACACCTGGAGCAACTGTTGGGTCGCCCCGTCACACTGATCAAGGACTACCTGGAAGCTATCCCTGAGCTTAGCGATGGGGATGTTGTGCTGCTTGAAAATGTACGCTTCAACACGGGCGAGAAAAAAGACGACGAAGCGCTGGCCAAGCAGTACGCCGCGCTGTGCGACCTCTTTGTGATGGATGCGTTTGGCACGGCGCACCGTGCCCAGGCATCGACTCACGGTGTTGCCCGCTTTGCACCTGCTGCATGTGCCGGGCCGCTTTTGGCCAACGAGCTCGAGGCCCTGGAAAAGGCCCTTGCCCATCCCAAACGCCCCATGACAGCCATTGTCGGCGGATCCAAAGTGTCTACCAAACTGGATGTCCTCAACGCCCTCTCAGAAAAATGCGATCAGCTGATTGTCGGTGGCGGCATTGCCAACACCTTTATCGCTGCAGCAGGCTATAATGTAGGCAAATCACTTCATGAAGCAGACCTGGTCAATCAGGCCAAAGCGCTGATGGAGAAAGTGCAGATTCCGATGCCTAGCGATGTTGTTGTTGCCACAGAATTTTCCGAGTCAGCGGAAGCGGTTGTCAAACCTGTGGATCAAGTGACCGATAACGAAATGATTCTGGATATCGGCCCGGAGACCGCAGCACGCTTGGCAGGCCTGCTGAAAGACGCCGGCACCATTCTCTGGAACGGACCGGTTGGCGTCTTTGAAATCGATCAGTTCGGAAAAGGCACAGAAGTCATTGCAGAAGCTATCGCTGACAGCCAGGCATTCTCGATTGCCGGCGGCGGCGATACCCTGGCCGCTATCGACAAGTACGCGATTGCTGAGCGTGTTTCTTATATCTCGACGGGGGGCGGAGCATTTCTGGAGTACGTCGAAGGCAAGACATTACCGGCGGTCGCTGCTCTGGAGGCATCAGCGCCTGGTGCCAGGACGGCGGGATAAACGATTTTGAACAGACTCTACTTACACACGATAACGATTTATTTGATATAAGGTGACTTTATGGCTCTCGTTAGCATGCGTCAGATGCTCGATCATGCCGCCGAACATGGTTATGGCATTCCCGCTTTCAACGTCAATAATCTCGAACAGATGCGCGCCATCATGGAAGCGGCGGATAAAACCGATTCTCCAGTGATCGTACAGGCTTCAGCGGGTGCACGAAAATATGCGGGCGCTCCATTTCTGCGCCACCTGATCCTGGCCGCTGTGGAAGAGTTCCCGCACATCCCTGTGGCAATGCACCAGGACCACGGCACCAGCCCTGCTGTCTGCCAGCGATCCATCCAGCTGGGCTTCTCCTCGGTCATGATGGACGGCTCTCTGGGTGAAGACGGCAAGACACCGATGGATTACGACTATAACGTTGACGTCACTCGCCGTACTGTCGAAATGGCACATGCGTGCGGCGTTTCTGTGGAAGGGGAACTGGGTTGCCTGGGCAGCCTGGAAACCGGCATGGCCGGCGAGGAAGATGGTATCGGGGCAGAAGGCAAGCTGGGTATGGAACAGCTGCTGACGGACCCTGAAGAAGCTGCAGCGTTCGTCAAGGCAACTCAGGTGGACGCCCTCGCCATTGCCATCGGCACCAGTCACGGTGCTTATAAATTTACGCGGCCGCCGACGGGCGATACCCTGTCGATCCAGCGTATCAAGGAAATTCATGCGCGTATTCCTGACACTCACCTGGTAATGCACGGCTCTTCTTCCGTGCCTCAGGAATGGCTGGACGTCATCAATCGCTATGGCGGGGAGATCCCCGAAACCTATGGTGTTCCTGTCGAGGAAATCATCCAGGGCATCAAGCACGGTGTGCGCAAAGTCAACATTGATACCGATCTGCGCCTGGCTTCAACCGGGGCAGTGCGTCGTTTTCTGGCCGAGAATCCGTCTGAGTTTGATCCGCGCAAATTCCTCAAGGAAACCGTCAGCGCCATGCGTGACCTGTGTATTGCCCGCTACGAAGCCTTTGGCACGGCAGGCAATGCCAGCAAGATCAAACCGATCAATCTGGAAGAAATGTTCAAGCGCTACGAAAGCGGCGAACTGGCTCCCAAGGTCAGATAATCTCTCGAGGTGCTGTTCAAGAGGCAGCCGTATGGTTGCCCTCTTGACAGGCCCCAGCAGAAGCATGCAAAAGTCATAGAACAGTGTTCGCTAACGTCGTAGAATCATTCTATTATAGAATTATGATTTGTATGTCAGATAGCCGCGCTTTGAACAGTGCAAGGATCACTCATGTTTTTGCCGCTTCTGCTATTTGATTGCGACGGCACTCTGGTCGATAGCGAGCCCCTCCTGGCAGAAGAGATGGCAATCGGCCTCAATGCGGTAGGTCTACCCTTTGTGGTTTCTGACTACATGGGTGAATTCCGCGGTGCACGTTTTCGTCGTATTGTGGCCGAGCTGCAGAAACGCTACGGCGCGGTTTCACGTGAACAGTTGGAAATCATGGAAGGTGCCATGCGTGCCAATCTGGCCACTCGGCTGAGCAATGAACTCACCACTATCGACGGTGCCCGTGAAGCCCTGCAGCAATTAAGCGATTACCCCAGAGCAGTGGTTTCTAACGGACCGGAAAAGAAAATCATTAATGCCCTGACAACAACTGCGTTGGGTGACTACTTCAACGGCCATCTGTTCAGCGGTTATGCAGCCAACTGCTGGAAGCCAGAGCCAGGTTTACATCTCCATGCAGCCCACAGCATGGGGTTTGATGCGGCTGACTGTATTGCCATCGATGATGCGCTGGTAGGTGTCAAGGCAGCACTGGACGCCGGAATGACGGTGGTTCACCTGAACCGCTTTCCTGATGCCGAAAAAACTCCCAGCGGCGCTGTCATGATCAACAGCATGTATCAATTACCCGCCACCATTCACCAGTTGACGAGTGACAGATGGGGCAACAGCACCAACCTCAAACGTTATAAAGGAGTCTAGTCATGGCGTCATTACGTGATCAGCTCGGTGGGCTTGTCTACTCAACAGAGCAAGGGGATATCTGCCCGGCGTGCCGCCAGGCACTTGAAAGCTGCTGCTGTGAAAATCTGGCTGAACAGGCACGCATTGCGTCACTTGATGGCGTCGTGCGTATTCGCCGCGAAACCAGTGGCCGCAAGGGTAAGGGCGTCACTACACTGTCAGGTATCCCTTTGCCTGAAAAAGAGCTCAAGGTGCTGGCCAAGCAGCTTAAGAAACGCTGCGGCACTGGCGGTGCAGTCAAGGAGGGAGTCATTGAAATTCAGGGTGATCATCGTGAAACGCTCAAACAGGCGCTTACCGAGCATGGTTACCAGGCAAAACTTGCTGGCGGTTGAACCGAGCTGAATCGGCCACTGGCTTACCAAGGCACTCATTATGGTTTGGCTGGAATACCTGCTACCACTGATTTTTCTGTTTCCGATGGCCGCAATGGCGGCCATCGTTCTTGCCTTGCGTAGCCTGTATGATGCCCGCATTACTTCACCCTTTGATGCCCACCCATTGCGCACGCCTGGGCAGGCACTGCGTAACCGCCTTGATCAGGCATTTTCCAGCCTTTTTCTTAATGGCACTCTGGGACCGCTGATCAGTCTTTCGCCCTTGGTATATGGCATGGGCAGGATGTTGTTTGTCGATCGCCAGGATTGGGTGGAATGGGCCCTATATGGGTTGCTTAGCACTTGTCTGGTACTGGTTTTTTCCCTGTTGCTGGTGCGCGATTATCAGCGTATCCGACGCCTGAAGCTTGGCCTGGCCTGTGAACTGGCTGTCGGCCAGGAGCTGGAAAGGCTGATCCGACCTGACGCTCATCCCTACTATATTTTCCATGATGTACCTACTGACAGTTTTACGATTGACCACGTAGTCGTCACACCCCACGGGGTCTTTGTGGTGGAAACCCGCGCACGCTCCACAGCCGTTGGCAACAATGGAAAAGAACTGACTCAGGTATTTGTAGAGCATGAACGTCTCCGCTTTCCGTATTGGCAAGAACGGCGCCCTTTGTATAAGACCAGGCAGGCGGCTCACTGGGTCAACCAGTGGCTGGAAACGCACTGTGGCGTTCATATACCGGTCCTCGGTGTTCTGGTCTTGCCTGGCTGGAAAATTGACACCTCGGAAGCCGCAGACGATATTCTCGTCGTCAGTGGTGATGACCTGGCTCGAAAACTTTCAGAACATACCTTGGGCGAGCTTGACGATGGCCTGCACGACCGGATTATCCATCTGCTGCTTGAGCGCGCTCGACTGATGGAAGGCAAGCCACTTCGGCAACCTTCCGTTTGAATGTTTGCGTGCCCTTTTAACTGCTGCCTTTAAGCTTGCCGCCCATTTCCTGCGCCAGATCGACGGCAAAGTGATCTGTCATGCCGCCAATAAAGTCCAACATGCGGCGATAACTGGCGTACAACGTCCAGTCACGCTGTGGCGTGTTTTCGCCTATCAGAGCCAGCACCCGCTGATGTTTAAAGGACAAGCGACCGGTATGATGCAATTCATGGGCTGCACCTATAAAGGCTTCCAGCAAGATGCCCAGCGTCGTATAGGCACCAATCTCAAGTTTTGCCTTTCTCTCGTTCTGGAATATCCTTTCCTGTGCCAACTGCTTGGCTGCACGCACGCCCCAACCCAGGTCAGGGTGACAAAGTTCCAGCAGATCATTTTCCAGACGACCGGCTAAAAGAGTTTGCTCGTGCTGGACAAAGACGGCGCTGACTTCATTCACGGCTCGCTCCATGGCAGAACCCCGCAAAAGGGCAATGCGCCGCCGCTGGGAGACTCCGCGCTTTTGCATTTCAAGATATTCAGCGGGGACTTCTCCTGCAATGTGCTTGAGAATGTCACTTACCTCGTGATAGTGCAGAATACCCATTTCCAGGCCATCCTCCAGGTCCAGGAGGGCATAACAAATATCATCGGCCGCTTCTACCAGCCAGGCCAGCGGATGCCGACACCAACGATTTTCTCCCTGCACCAGAAGTCCGAGCGCTTCGGCCACTTCGCGCAGTATGTCCAGTTCCGACTGATATGCGCCAAACTTACCTTCCTGGGTCCGATGCTCCACGCTCCAGGGATATTTCAGCAAGGTGCCCAGCGTTGCCGCTGTCATGCGCATACCGCCCTGAAACTGATTATATTCAATCTGGGTAATAATCCTGAACCCTTGAGCATTACCTTCATAGGTAAGCAGATCGTCACGCTCTGGCACCGATAAACCATCGAGCAGGCCGCTATGACCAGCGCGCTGGAACCAATCCCTGATAGCGTACTCACCTGCGTGACCAAAGGGTGGGTTTCCGATGTCGTGACCCAGGCAAGCTGTCTGGATAATGACACCCAGGTCAGCAGGTGATATCCAGGCAGGCAAGCGATTTCCCAGCAGCTCACCCACGCTCATGCCTAGCGAACGCCCCACACAGCCGACCTCCAGCGAATGCGTCAAACGGGTATGGATATGGTCGTTCTCGGTTAAAGGGTGTACCTGCGTCTTGCGCCCCAGGCGCCGGAACGACCCTGAGAAAATGATACGATCATGATCCTTATGGAAAGGGCTTCGGCCAATCTCACGGCCACTGCCGAGACGTTTGTCATGCAAACGTTGTGGTGAAAGCAACTGCTCCCAGCGCATTGATGTCATCAGGCTCCTCCTTAGATGCTGCATTCTGACATAAATAGCTGCAACAATTCTCCTCGCGCCTTACGCCAAAATTTCCACGCAAAAAAAATCCCCCGGAGCGAAAGCTCTGAGGGATTTTTAGTATAAGTGCCTGACGAGGATCCGCGCCGGGCTGCCGGGACGCTCCATGGGGAGACC
>NZ_VMQS01000083.1 GCF_007625055.1 Halomonas sp. | reverse complement strand
AGATCTAGCGGCACGGAACGGTAGGCGAGGGTCGTGAGCTGGAACGCCAGCCCGGCGGAAGGCCGCCCCATCAAATCACCTTCCCGCTCCAAGATTTAAGAATGTCCCATTCGTCTAGTGGTCCAGGACACCGCCCTTTCACGGCGGTAACAGGGGTTCGAACCCCCTATGGGACGCCATCAGTGCTAGCAGGACATCAAGCGGGAATAGCTCAGTGGTAGAGCATCGCCTTGCCAAGGCGAGGGTCGGGAGTTCGAATCTCCTTTCCCGCTCCAGAATCATCATCCCCCTCCTTCTCCGATCTGTTTGGCAACCAAAAGTTGATCGAATGGTTCGCTCTTATACGCATCTGTATATTCCCGAAAAGCTTGAAAACGGCAGATTCGCCCTTATATATCCAATATTTACTTTCATTGCTGACAGGACATTTCTATGGCCGAACCGGCATTGTCGATTCGTGGACTGACCAAAGTCTATGACAACGGCTTTTATGCGCTAAAAGGTATTGATCTTGATGTAAAACAGGGCGATTTTTTCGCCCTGCTGGGACCCAATGGCGCGGGTAAGTCCACCACCCTGGGCGCCGTATGTTCATTGGTGCAGAAAACCAGCGGTAAGATAACCATTTTTGGTATCGATACAGATCGCGATTTTGCCAAGGCCAAGTATCAGCTGGGTGTGGTGCCGCAGGAATTCAACTTCAACCAGTTCGAGAAAGTGCTTGATATCGTGTTGGCTCAGGCGGGTTATTACGGCATGACTCGCCGCGAAGCGCTGCCGAGGGCGGAAAAATTGCTCTCTGACCTGGGTCTCTGGGACAAGCGCAACGGCAATGCTCGTATGCTGTCTGGCGGAATGAAGCGTCGTCTGATGATTGCCCGGGCACTTATGCATCGCCCCAAATTGCTGATTCTGGATGAGCCGACTGCCGGCGTGGATATCGAACTGCGCCGCAGTATGTGGGAATACCTGCGCCGGATTAATCGCGATGAAGGCACCACGATTATTCTCACGACTCACTATCTGGAAGAGGCTGAAAGCCTGTGCCGTAATATCGCCATCATCAACCACGGCGATATTATCCGCAATACCAGCGTGCGCGCCTTGCTTAAAGAGCTGAATACCGAAACCTTTCTGCTGGATATTACTCAGCCACTCGATAAAGCCCCGGAAGTGGAAGGCTTTGAGCTGAGCCTGATAGAGCCTACCCAGTTAGCCCTGGTGTTCCATCGTGGTCAGGAATTGAACGATGTGTTTGAGGCGCTTAGCCAGCAGGGCATCAAGGTGGTTTCCATGCGTAATCGCGCCAATCGGCTGGAGGAAATGTTTGTTTCCATGGTCGAGGCCGGCAATCACGCCATTGATCAGAAAGCCGCTGAGCAAGGTATTCCAGCCAAAGAGGGTTCTGCACCGGCAAAGGAGGCTCGCGCATGAATGCAATGCAAACGCTGGTCGCCTTGTGGACGGTAGTGCTCAAGGAGATCAAGCGCTTTACACGTATCTGGCCGCAGACGCTTTTGCCGCCGTCCATCACCATGACAATGTACTTCATCATCTTTGGTAACCTGATCGGTTCGCGGATTGGGGCGATGGATGGCTTTACTTACATGGATTTCATCGTGCCGGGGCTGATCATGATGGCGGTGATCACTAACAGTTACTCCAATGTGGCCTCCAGTTTCTTCTCGAACAAGTTTCAGCGCTCCGTGGAAGAAATGATGGTCTCGCCGATGCCGAGCTGGGTAATTCTTTCGGGTTATATCTTTGGCGGCATGGCACGTGGTTTGGGCGTTGGCCTGATAGTGACACTTGTGTCGCTATTCTTTACCCGTCTCACCCTGGAGCATCCCTTTCTGACTCTGCTGGTGGTGGTGCTGACATCGGCTCTTTTCTCGATTGGCGGCTTTATCAATGCGCTGCTGGCCAACAAGTTTGATGATATTTCTATCGTGCCGACCTTTATTCTCACGCCGCTGACTTATCTGGGCGGTGTGTTCTACTCGATTTCCATGCTGCCGGACTTCTGGCAGGGCGTTTCCATGCTCAATCCGATTCTGTATATGGTCAACGTCTTCCGCTATGGCTTTCTGGGCGTGTCGGATATACCGGTTGGCTGGGCGCTGGCCGCCATTTTTGGCTTTATACTGGTGTTGTTTGTGGTGGCGCTGAAAATGCTGGAACGCGGTAAGGGGATTCGCGCATGAATCATCGTCCTGAAACGCTTGCCAGCGCACCGCTAGGGCGGGAGTCAAGCTACCCGGAGCAGTATGATGCCGGGCTTTTATACCCCCTTGACCGCGCCGCGAATCGCGCCCCCTTGGGTATTGATGATGCTGCGCTGCCGTTTACGGGTGAGGATGAATGGCACGCTTTTGAAATGAGCTGGCTTAACCCGCGTGGCAAGCCGATTGTTGCTGTGGCGCGTTTTACGCTGCCTGCTGAATCACCAAACCTGATTGAATCCAAATCCTGGAAGCTGTATCTCAACAGCTTTAACCAGACACACTTTGCAAGTTTTGATGCGGTTGGCGAGCGCCTGGTAGAAGACCTTTCCAAGGCAGCAGGTGCCGCTGTGAAGGTTGAGCTGCTCGATGTTGACAGCCCAGAGCTTGCGCCTCAAACGCTACCGGGGGAATGTCTGGACGTTCTGGATATTGCAGTCGCGTCCTATACGCCTTCAGCTAACCAGCTGAAAGTTGGCAGTGAGTGGGTTGAGGAAACCCTTTATTCCCATCTGCTGAAATCGAATTGCCCTGTGACTGGCCAGCCGGATTGGGGAAGCGTATTGATTCGCTATAAAGGGCGCAAGATTGAGCATGAGAGCCTGTTGCGCTACGTTATCGGTTATCGCCAACATCAGGACTTTCATGAGCACTGTGTCGAGCATATCTTTACTGACCTGATGCGCATTGCCGCTCCGGACGAGTTATTGGTGCTTGCTCGCTATGTACGGCGGGGTGGTCTGGATATCAGCCCATGGAGGGCAACCCCCGGCATGGCGCCACCCAGCCCGCTGCGATTGGCACGCCAATAGACATATTGCATTTGTAAAGCCCGGTTATTTCAGATCAGGGAGCCACTAATGGACGCAATGACACTACTGCTTGAGCGCAGTTCAATGGGTAAGTTGATGGCCCCCGCGCCATCACCTGAAGAGATGGAAACCATCTATCAAGCCGCCTTGCGTGCGCCCGACCACAAGGAACTTCGTCCCTGGCGCTTTATAGAGTTCAGCGGAGAAGGTTTGGAGCGGCTGGGAGAGCTTTTCGCAGAAGCAGATTTCCAGGAAGATCCCAACGCTGATGATGCCAGCCTGAATGCTGCTCGCAGTAAGCCACAGCGGGCGCCCATGGTGATTGCGGTGGTCGCCAAGGTCATTCCGGATAATCCCAAGGTGCCCAAGATTGAGCAGGTGATTTCTGCAGGCTGTACCGCGCACGGTATGCTTCTGGCGGCCCATGCGCTCGGTTACGGCGCCATGTGGCGCAGCGGCAAATACGCCTTTGATCCAGTGGTACGCAAGGGACTGAACCTGGGGGAGGAGGATCAAGTGATTGCCTTTATTTATCTGGGCACCCTGGCTGGGCGGCACAAGCCGGTTGCCAAGCACGTTACCAGCGATTTTGTTGAGCGTTGGGACTGATATGGCAAGTGGATTGGGGCGTCAGCCCGGCATTGCTTACCCACGCTTGTCACTGCCTGAAGGCCCTGAAGATCTGACCGTCTTTCAGCGTTGGCTGGAAGAGGCCATTCCCATGGTGGGTGCCTTGGGGATTCAGGCCATGAGCGAGGAGGAGGGCGCCTTGATATGGCAGCTGGCCCTCTCGGCGAGCCTGAATGACAAAGGCACTGGATTCGGGGGCGCCCTGACGGCCCAGACAACCCTGCAAGGTTGGTGCTGGGTGACACTCTTCCTGCGCCAGCTTGGTTTACAGCGTGATGTAGTCGTCGCTGACGCCAACCAGCAATTTTTCGCGCCTGTCACTGATGACTATCGGGTAATATGTGCGCCTGAAGACCCCGCTGGTGCCCGGTTATTGGTTGATAAGTTGCAAACCCGCGGGAAGGGAAGTATTACCCTCAAACAGCAGCTGTTTTGTGGTACTACATTGTGCCTGAAAGCAACAGGGCGCTATGCTGTGCTGCCCAGCGGCTGACGCTGAAAAAGAGTTGCTATTTTGCCTCTTAGGCCATAAGATATGCGCCGTTCTGTTGAGAAAGGCTGCGCCTTAAACTTCGGAGCAATAAACGCGGAGGGGTGTCCGAGTGGTCGAAGGAGCACGCCTGGAAAGTGTGTAAGTCGAAAGGCTTCGAGGGTTCGAATCCCTCCCCCTCCGCCAGAATATAGATTAAGCCGCTGATTCCAGCGGTTTTTTTGTGCTTGTTACTTGCCCTACCTATTAATATCTTGCGCCCTTGCTTGACTTGACCATTTATCAGCTTTTCTATTGAAGCCGATAGCGTTGTGATTGCTTTGACAAATCAGCTTCAATCTTCAGGTAGCTCAAGACTGACGTCAGTGCGTTATAAAATCCATGATACGCTTAACAAGCGAGAAGTTGTTGACCACCTCCTTGCTGACAGAATGGGAGAACACAGACATATGAGCCGTCATATCATCAAAATTGACGACAATGGTGAAGGTGCCAGAGCAGAGCAGTTAAATCTTTCCAATCTTGCCAGTGCCGCTGTTGAACTGCTTGCAGAGTATCCGGTACATCAGCGCGAAAAAATGTGCAGCAAGCTGATGGGTATGATAGATGCTGGACTGGAAGACATTGAAAAGGCTGAGTTGCAGCAGATTGAGCAGAGTATTGATGCAATGGCAACCAAATACGGTCCGCTTGTTACCTGGCAGGCTGCAGGTGGGTGGATTGAACTTGAGCTTCCGCTGGCCCTGGTGGAGCAGGTAAACGCTGATCATGATGATGCAATGCAGACGCTAACCATACTATTGTCTCCGCAACTCGATCGGATACCGCCTGCGATGATGGCAGATGCCCTGGCTGATCAATATCTTGGTAAACGCAGTGACTATCTAGCATTGGTTGCCTTGGCCTGCCGCGAATTGAAATAGCCTCTGGACCTGTCGTTTTGGCAAACAATCAGGTTTTTTCTATTTGATTATCACGGCAATTCAAGACTCTAAAACCGTCAGTGTGTTCACTTCAGAGCGGAGAACATCATGTCCTCACCCCTTGTGACGTGCCAATGGCTGCAGGAAAATCTGGATAATGACAATCTGGTGCTGATCGATGCAAGCATGGCGACGGTTATTGGTAAAGAGCCGATAGTTTATGATCAACCGGTATGCATACCGGGTAGCTACCAGGTTGATCTTGAAGGGCGGCTTTGCGATACCGAATCCTCTCAACCGCACGCCTTTCCAACTGAGAATCAGGTTACTGAGGAAGCGCGCAGGCTGGGTATTACCTCTGAAAGCCTGGTGGTGGTCTATGACAATCAGGGCATTTATTCAGCCCCCCGAGCCTGGTGGATTTTTCGGGCGATGGGTGTCAAACACGTTTTTGTGCTGGATGGCGGCCTGCCTCAGTGGCTGGCCGAAGGACGAGAGGTGGTGTCTGCACCGGTTGCCAATGCGGCAATGTCCGGCAGTTTTGTGGCCAATTTTGATCATAGCCGGGTTCGGGGCTGGTCATACGTTTTCAACCATCTGGAGAATGATCAGGTAACGGTCATCGATGCCCGGTCTCGTGAGCGTTTTCTGGCGCAGGCCCCAGAACCCCGCCCAGGGGTGCGTGCTGGACATATCCCTAACTCCCACAATCTCCCCTTTGCTAACGTGCTGGAGGGTGACCGTTTCAAGCCCGTCAGCGAACTCAAGGCAATATTTTCTGAGCACGCCCCAACCTTGCAATCCGCTAATGAGCAACAGATGGTGTTTTCATGTGGGTCCGGTATCACCGCCTGTATTATTTTACTGGCCGCTGAACTGGCCGGGTATGACTATCTGTCGCTGTATGACGGTTCCTGGTCAGAGTGGGGAAGAGATGCCTCGCTGCCAGTGGCTTGAGTGAGGCC
>NZ_VMQS01000031.1 GCF_007625055.1 Halomonas sp. | reverse complement strand
GACGATCATGAAGGCCATGCCCACGGCAATGAAGACCCTCACGCCTGGCAGGATATGCAGCAGGCCCAGGTCTATGTGGCCAATATCCGCGATGGGCTGATTGAAGCCGATAGCGACAATGCCGACACTTACCGTGCCAATGCCGAGCGCTACCTGGAAGAAATGGCCGAAGTGGATAGTGAGATGCGCGACCTGCTGAGCGAGATTCCGGCATCGACCACGATTATTACCGGGCATGATTCGTTTGGGTATTTTGCCAACGCCTATGGGCTGCGCTTTCTCTCACCGGTCGGGCTTTCTACCGAGGCAGACCCCAGCGCTGCCAGCATTGCCGATCTGGTGGATGTGATTGAGGATCAGGATGTGCAGGCGCTGTTCCACGAGAACATGACCAATCAGTCGATCATTACCCAGCTGGCCGAGGAAACCGGCCTGCCGATTGCAGGCACCCTGTATGCAGATGCGCTGGCCAGCGAGGGTGAGGCGAGCACCTACCTGGGAATGATGCGCCATAATGCCGAGGTGCTGAATGCTGCACTGGCGCAGCCGGGCCATGATGATCACCACGCCAGCAACCATGACGACCATGACGACCATGACGACCATGACGACCATGACGACCATGACGACCATGACGACCAGCATGATCATTGACCGTGAGACAGACATAACAATGTAAACGATTGGATACCGCCCTCGGGCGGTATTTTTTTGGATTGCATTTCACGCAAGAGACGCCGAAACTTGTTTCCCGAACCCTGCCATTCCCCGATTGCAAGAGCTCAAGCCATGCGTGTAAACGCCGATTTTAATGACTTTGCCTGTGTCACACCGGAACGCTATCAATGGGTCACGTCCCCCAGTGCGGGTGTGGAACGGATGATGCTGGACCGCATTGGTGACGAGGTGGCCCGCGCCACCAGCCTGGTTCGCTACGCGCCTAACACCCAGTTCAGCCGCCATACTCACGGCGGCGGCGAAGAAATACTGGTGCTTGAAGGCGTTTTTGCTGATGAGCATGGCCGCTACCCGGCAGGCAGTTACCTACGTAACCCCGTGGGTACGGGGCACACGCCGCGAATTGGCGATGAAGGCGCCCTGATCCTGGTCAAACTGCATCAGTTCGACCCTGACGACATCCTCCAGCTGGCCGTGCCGGCCCACCGCCTGCCCTGGCAGCCTGACCGTCGTGCAGGCATCACCTACAAGATGCTGCATACCTATGGCGGTGAACGGGTCAGCCTGGAGCGCTGGGAGGCAAACACACAGGTGACTTATCCGCCGCTGGGTGGCGGCCTTGAGCTGTTTGTGCTGCAAGGTTCGCTGATCAGTGATGGCAATGAGTACATACAAGGCAGCTGGTGCCGTTTCCCCTGCGGTGCTGCCCCACAGCTTGAAGCTGGCAGTGAAGGTGTGCAGCTATATCTTAAACGTGGCCACCTGGCGGTTGTTAACGCGCCAGACCAATAAACGGCAGCAGCGTCAGCAGCACGATCAGCGCCACCCCCAGGATCACCAGGGTGAACTGGACGGGATGCTGTAGCAGGCGTTGCCAGAAGCTGGATACCTCGCCTCTGGCCAACGCCTCTGCGTGTTCGCGGCGGGCCTTTTCCAGACGGCTTGCCTGATAGTCCTTGAGCACAGCTTCTGCGGCTTCTTTCTGGCGTCTGTCGCGCAGCCAGATGGCGTCTACCCCCAGACGGAAAAACCCCGCCTGGGTCTCATAGGTATCAAAGCCGTGTTCTTCCAGCAGCTGGCGAACTTCCATGGCTTCTTCATCGGTCACATGGCGCAACCGGAACAGCAGATGTGCCATGCTCAGTCGCCCTTGTTGGCCATGCGGTCTGGCTGTATCACTTCGATCCAGTAACCATCTGCATCCTTGACGAAGATCACGTCCTGCATCTTGCCCTGGTCAGCGCGTTTGACGAAGGTGACATCGTGTTCGTCAAACCAGGCCTGGGCGGCTTCAAGGTTCGGCACGCAAAAGCAGATGTGCCCAAAGCCCTGAGGTTCGGCGTTGCCATCATGGTAGGCAAAATCCGGCTGATCTTCCGTGCCCCAGTTGTGCGTCAATTCCAGCAGGCCTTTCTGGCTGAAGGTCCAGGCCGTGCGGGCTGAAGTATCGTCCGGCACCTTGTCCCCGTCTTCCAGGTTGGCCAGAAAGTAGAGAGAAAACTGCATCTCTTCAAAATCCAGCCGGCGCATGACCTGCATACCGAACACCCGGGAATAGAATGCCAGGGCACGTTCAGGGTCCTTGATGCGTAGCATTGTATGGTTAAGACGAAAGCCCCTGGTTTCTTCAGGCGTTGGCGCCACGCCAGGATGATGCTCACCGCTGAAAGCCATGTCAGACTATCCTTTTAGGCTTATACATGAAGTTGCTCATGTAATATATAAAATATATTTTCATAGACGTCTCTTTGCAGTATGCAGGCAATACACTGAAACACGCAACGGGCGAGCCAGCCCCCTTTTGGAGTCGATTCGATGTCACGTGACCGTAACGTTTTGGGCGAACCGCTGACCCCCTGCTGCCATGACCCGGTTACCGGGTTTTACCGCGATGGCTTTTGCCGTGTCGGCCCTAATGACCATGGCGTGCATGCCGTGTGTGCCATGGTGACTGAGGAGTTTCTGGCCTTCTCACGCGCGCAGGGCAACGATCTGGTGACCCCTCACCCGGAGTTTGGCTTCCCTGGCCTCAATCCTGGCGATCGCTGGTGCCTGTGTGCCAGTCGCTGGAAGGAAGCAGCCGTAGTGGGCCTGGCTCCGCCGGTTATTTTATCTGCCACCCATGAAAAAGCCTTGGATGTTATCCCCCTGATTCAACTGCAACAACACGCCCTGGATGCGGTTCGTTAGTGAATTTAACGCCGGGATGGCTGGCAAAGATTGACGATTGCTCTACACTGATTTATCAAAAGCTGTACAAAATATATTACGCAGTTCCGTCTGCAGGAGTTCATCATGACAAGTATCGATTACCAGATAGGCGACCGCCTAAGCTATCGCCAACTGGCACATGCGCTACATAATGGCTTTTCACCCATCGTTGAGGTGGAATCCATGGACGGCATCTATACCGTCCGTTTCCACCACGCCAATGGTGTATCAGAACTAAGTGACAATGATGGTCGTGTTGTGTCGTTTCTGGGCACAGGCGAAATCCGCGACAAACTGGGTCAACTCGGACTAGAGCACGGTGTGCTGACGTTTGCTGACCAGTGCGGTGATGAAATGATCGGGGTTCCCGGCCGTGCCATGTCGCCGGATGAAATGCTGACCTATGGAACACGCATCGCTTTTAAATGAAGAATTCGCCAGGCTAGCGATGTTCAGTTAGACTTTTGCCTTGAAGTAACGACAGGGGCGCTTGAACGGTCACCTTGGCCTGACGACCAGGATAAGACAGCTTCAAGCTGAGACGCACCCTCACTACCTGATCCGGATAATACCGGCGTAGGGAGTCGTGGGGGCGAATGCTTCCACTGCCTCCCGCCCGGGAGGAATGTATGACAACAGCGCACCTGGGCCAACACCTGGCCTGCCTCCATCAAACTCCCCCCTTAACGCATTGCATCACTAACTATGTGGCGATGAATAGCAGCGCTAACATCCTGCTGGCCCTGGGGGCGTCACCGGCCATGCTGCATGCTGAGCAGGAAGTGGCTGAGTTTGTAAAACTTTCTTCAGCGCTTTCAGTGAACATTGGCACTATTTCCGCTCCCTGGGCCACTGGTATTCAGCTAGCTGCCCGCACGGCTCAGGCGTCTGGTACGCCCTGGGTGCTGGACCCCGTTGCCGTCGGCGCCACCGCCTACCGCCAGCAGCTTTGCGCTGAACTGCTGGCCTTCAGGCCCACTGTGATACGCGGCAATGCCTCTGAAATTCTCAGTCTTAATGGCGTTGCCAACCCGGGACGCGGCGCCGATAGCACGGCGAGTTCAGACGATGCCTACACGGCTGCTCTCCAGTTGGCCAGGCAACAGGGCTGCATTGTGGGCGTCAGCGGTGAGACGGATATCATCACCGATGGGCAGCGATCATTACGCCTGTATGGCGGCCACTCCCTGATGCCCAGAGTCACTACCCTGGGCTGCGGGCTAAGTGCTGCGGTAGCAGCATTTGTAGGCGCTAACCCATCATCGCCGTGGATGGCGACCGCCGCCGCCTTTGGCTGTTTTGCTCTGGCCGGCGAGCGAGCAGGCCAGAGGGCCAAGGGCCCAGGGAGCTTTACCCCTGCTTTTCTGGATGCCCTTTATCAGCTGACCCCTCAGGATCTGGACACCTGTTTGAAAATGGAGCCAATGAATGTCGCTTGATCTCTCACTGTATCTGGTAACGGATGCAGGCTTATGCACTGAAAAAGGCCTGGAACGTACCGTCGAAGAAGCGGTAGCCGGAGGGGTAAGCATTGTCCAGTTGCGCGACAAGCAGGCCAGCGATGTGGCCATGATCGAGCAGGCCAGGCGGTTGAAAAGCCTGTTGGCAGGAACCGGTGTTCCGCTGATCATCAATGACCGCCTTGAGGTGGCGATTGCCAGCCAGGCGAATGGCCTGCATGTCGGGCAAACCGATGCCACCATCGAGCAGGCGCGTCAGGCCCTGGGAAAAGAGGCGATTATTGGCCTATCCGTCAACACCTTGACGCAACTTTCCAGAGCGCCGACCAGCCTGCTGGATTATTTCGGTTTTGGCCCTGTGTTTGCCACCCCCAGCAAAGGGGATCACGAGCCGCCTATCGGCTTTGATGGCCTGGCCGCGTTGGTCTCGGCAAGCCCGCTGCCGGGGGTTGCCATTGGCGGGCTGAAAACCGCGCATATACGCGCTGCCAAGCGCAGTGGTGCTGCTGGTGTTGCGGTCATTTCGGCTATCTGTGGGCAAACCTCACCTCGCGACAGTGCCCAACATCTGGCTAGGCAGTGGGCCGACGCTTGAGGCTGGTGCGGCGGTCGTGGTGGGCAATCGCCAGGCCGCTGCCTATGATCAAGACGCTACCCACCAGTACCCAGATATCCGGGAGTTCATCCCAGAACCACCAGCCCAGCAGAACGGCCCACAGCATGGCCGTGTAATCAAAGGGGGCGGCAATGGCTGCCGGGGCGTGACGAAAGGCCTGGGTAATAAACGCCGTGGCGCCAACGCCTAAAACACCTGACAGCAGAAATCCGGGCCAGTGCCATGGATAAGGCGTTTGCCATACCCAGGGGAGCGTTAGCCCTGTCAGCAGCATGGGAATCAGTGTCATATAGAACACCATGGCCCAGAGGTGCTCGCGGCCGTAGCGGCGTGCGGTCACCATCATCAGCGCATAGCAGACCGCCGCGGCAATCAACACCAGCGAGCCCAGCTGGAAGGCTTCCCCCCCCGGGCGAACGACAATCAACACGCCCATAAAACCGACCAGTGATGCCACCAATACGGGCAGTTCGATACGCTCCCCGAGCAGGGGAACTGACAGCAGAGTGACAAACATGGGCGCCACAAAGGCAATCGCCGTCGCTTCTGCCAGCGGAAGCATGGTCAGCCCCCAGACAAAAAAGCCCATGGTGCCGGTATAGATCACGCCACGCACCAGATGTACCTTCGGCCGGCGGGTTTGCAGCTTGCGCAGGCCTCCCCCGAAATGCGCCAGAAGCGCAATCAGCGGCAAGGAAACCAGGGTACGGAAAAACACAATCTGCAGGGGTGAGTGCACTTCTCCCAGCCATTTCGACACAGCGTCGCCCAGGGCAAGACACAGCACCCCGGCACACATGAAGATGATGCCTTTGAAAGAAGTGGTCATATCAGGGCAGGTCTCGATGCATAAACAGAAAACCCCGCGAGGGTTACCCAGGCGGGGCTACCGCTTCACGTTAACACTACAGGCTAGCGTTTACGACCATGCAATCCATGCCATGCGAGCGCAGTTGCAGACAGGCGTTTCGTGCCTGCTGTTCTTCAAGAGAAACGACACGGGCACGAAACAGACGGCGCTGGCCGGGCACCGGCTGCACGGCAACCTGACCGTTGACCTGAGTACCTAACTGCTGCGATGCCTGAGTGGCCAGTTGGCGCGCCAGCGCTTCTTCACTGAATGCACCGAGCTGTACACCCCAGCCCGCCTGACGCTGTGGGGGTGATACGGGCGGCGTGGTGGAAGTATCCATGGCAACCGGCGTAGCGCCACCAGCGCCTTCGCCTGCCCTGCCAGCACTGTCTGAAATGACAGCGCCGTTATCGACATTTGCATAGGCAGGCTGTGAATAGCGCTGTGGCACTGCATCAAACTGCATGTATTCACGCGAAAAATCAGCATTGGCCAACCAGCTGCTCTGGTCACGCAGGCTGGCACGCAGGAAACTGCGATCCAGCAGGTCAGCCATATGCGCGTCACGTGACCGGGATGAAAAGCCTCCCATGACGATACCGACCAGGCGGCGATTACCCCGCGTCGCGGTGGTCGCCACATTAAATCCGGAGGCGCGGATAAAACCGGTTTTCAGGCCGTCTGCCCCAGGGTAATTGCGCACCAGGCGGTTATGGCTTTTGTGTGTCTTGCCATTGAAGCTGAACGATTGCAGCGCAAAATAGTGGTAATACTGTGGGAAGTCGTTCATCACCCGTACGGCAAGACGCACCATGTCACGGGCCGTGGTAACCTGACCGCTGTCGGGGAGGCCCGAGGCATTTTTAAATGTTGTGGCGTTCAGACCAAGCCCCCGGGCGCGTTCGGTCATCTGTCGCGCAAACATTCTCTCCGAGCCCCCTAGCGCTTCTGCCAGCACGGCAGCCACGTCATTGGCAGAACGAACCGACAAGGCGCGAATCGCCTGATCAACCGTAATAGTGCTGCCCGCTCGCAGCCACAGCTTGACGGCCGGCTTGGCCGCAGCGTAAGTCGACACGCTCAGCGGTTGATGCAGGGAAAGACGACCGCTCTCCAAGGCTTCAAAGGTCATGTAGAGTGTCATCATCTTGACCAGGGACGCCGGGTAGCGTCGCTCATCAGGATTCTCAGCGTAGAGCACTTCGCCGTTGTCCAGATCAACCACCATACCGGCATAGCGCGGATTTGCCTGTGCGCCTGACGCCAGTAACAGCCCCCCCACCACAACAGCCAGCACGATAAAAGCGCCAGGCCAGGTGGCACGACGATACTGAGTCCTAGAGCAATTGCCAGCCTGCATGATCAAGACCTCTGAGTTCCTTGGTGATAACAGCCTATCCGTTCAATGGTTGAGCGTGACGATGATAACGCCTATAGAGAATAGCGGTTTTTCAGCTTTCTGTATCTGTCATTGAGGCCCACCGGCAATATAAATTACACACAAAAAAACCGGCCTGATAGTCTCTCGCATTATGCCAGAGATATCAGGCCGGTTTTACCGTCACCCTTGCGCCGAAACGGAAATTAATCTTCGGCGGCGACGTCTTCCACCATGGGGCGGTCTACAAGCTCGACGTAAGCCATTGGTGCGTTATCACCGGTGCGGAAACCACACTTGAGAATACGGATGTAGCCACCCGGACGCTCGGCATAACGCGGCCCTAGCTCGTTGAACAGCTTACCCACGGCTTCCTTGGAACGCGTGCGGGAGAACGCCAGACGGCGGTTGGCAACGCTATCCTGCTTGGCCAGAGTAATCAGCGGCTCAATGACGCGACGTAACTCTTTGGCTTTTGGCAGGGTTGTCTTGATAACTTCATGCTCGACCAGAGATACAGACATGTTCTTGAACATAGCCTGACGGTGCGAGCTGTTACGATTTAAATGACGACCACTCTTACGATGACGCATGGTTGTGATTCCTTACCAAACTGGGACTCAAGATGACGCTCACGCGGAGGCCTTGTCGTCCTTCAGGCTTGCTGGCGGCCAATTCTCCAACCGCATGCCAAGGGACAAGCCACGTGCTGCCAGAACATCCTTGATTTCATTCAGGGACTTCTTGCCAAGATTGGGTGTCTTCAGCAACTCAACTTCAGTGCGCTGAATCAGATCACCAATGTAATAGATATTCTCGGCTTTCAGGCAGTTCGCGCTGCGAACAGTCAACTCAAGATCGTCTACGGGGCGCAGTAGAATCGGATCAACGTGATCCTCTTCTTCTTCGACTTCCTGCTCTTTATCAGCTTCAAGGTCGACGAAGGCGGCCAACTGCTCTTGCAGGATGGTCGCACTGCGGCGGATAGCCTCTTCTGGATCCAGGGTGCCATCTGTTTCCAGATCGATAATCAGCTTATCGAGGTCAGTACGCTGCTCGACACGGGCTGCTTCAACGGCATAAGAAACACGACGCACAGGGCTGAAAGTAGCATCCAGCTGCAGGCGGCCGATCGCCCGTGATTCATCATCTGAACCACGTACGTCAGCTGGCTCGTAGCCGCGCCCCAGTGCCACTTTAAGCTGGATTTTCAGCTCGGCACCTTCGTTTACGTGCGCAATGACGTGATCCGGGTTGACGATTTCAACGCTGTGATCAAGTGCAATGTCGCCAGCAGTGACGACGGCAGGGCCCTGCTTGTTCAGCGAGAGCACCGCCTCGTCGCGGCTGTGCATCTTGATCGCAACATCTTTAAGGTTCAGGAGGATTTCGATGACATCCTCCTGCACTCCTTCGATGGCACTGTATTCATGCTCGACACCTGCGATTTCAGCCTCGACCACGGCAGCGCCGGGCATTGACGAAAGCAGAATGCGACGCAGTGCATTTCCAAGAGTGTGGCCAAAGCCGCGCTCGAACGGTTCGAGTACGATCTTGGCATGATGTGCGCTAATTTCTTCGACCTTGATGTCGCGGGGACGGAGAAACTCTGTCACTGAACGCTGCATAAAAACACCTTTCAGGCTGCCAAACGGGTTCTGAGCACTCTGGAAAGCCGATGGGACAATCCAGAATAACCGGGCGGGTCAGGCACCGCGCCCGGACATGAAGAAGCCAGTCAAGACTTACTTCGAGTACAGCTCGACGATCAGATTTTCGTTGATGTCAGCAGTCAGGTCACCGCGTTCAGGCAGAGCCTTGAAAGTGCCTTCCATCTTCTTGGCATCTGTTTCGATCCAGGACACATCGCCACGGTTGGCCGCCAGGGCCATGGCGCTTTGAATGCGAGCCTGATTCTTCGCCTTTTCGCGAACGGAAACAACGTCACCTGGCTTGACCTGATAGGACGCCACGTTGACGGTTTTGCCGTTCACAGCAATTGCCTTGTGGCTGACCAGCTGACGTGCTTCTGAGCGGGTCGAGCCAAAGCCCATGCGGTAGACGACGTTATCCAGTCGGGATTCGAGCAACTGCAACAATACTTCACCGGTGGCGCCTTTCAGGCGGGCGGCTTCTTTGTAGTAGTTACGGAACTGCTTTTCGAGTACGCCATACATACGACGTACTTTCTGCTTCTCGCGAAGCTGCAAGCCGTAGTCGGAAAGACGCTGACGACGCTGGCCGTGTACACCCGGAATCTGTTCGGATTTACACTTTTTCTCGAAGGGAGTCACACCACTCTTCAAAAAGAGGTCTGTGCCTTCACGACGAGACAGTTTGCACTTCGGTCCAATATAACGAGCCATGAATCTGTCTCCTTAAACGCGGCGTTTCTTAGGCGGACGGCAGCCATTATGGGGAATGGGCGTCGCGTCAGTGATGCTTTGCACGCGGAAGCCGGCGGCGTTGAGCGCGCGCACGGCGGATTCACGACCGGGACCTGGGCCTTTGACCAGCACGTCGACGTTTTTCACACCATACTCGGCTGCAGCAGTTGCTGCACGTTCGCTTGCTACTTGAGCAGCGAACGGGGTGCTCTTGCGAGAACCACGAAAACCCGAACCACCGGCAGTTGCCCATGACAGAGCATTGCCCTGGCGGTCTGTGATCGTCACGATCGTGTTGTTAAAAGAGGCATGGATATGCGCTACGGCGTCCACTACCTGCTTTTTAACCTTTTTACGGTTATTACGCGGGTTAGCCATGTTGATGTCTATTCCTGTCTTTACGCCAGAACGTGCGTGTTATTTGCGGATCGGCTTACGCGGGCCCTTACGGGTACGCGCGTTAGTCTTGGTCCGCTGACCACGCAGCGGAAGACTACGACGATGACGCAGACCACGGTAGCAACCCAGATCCATGAGACGCTTGATATTCAGCGTGACATCACGGCGTAGGTCGCCTTCTACGGTATACTTACCAACTTCAGAACGAACGGTATCCAGTTCTTCACTGGACAGGTCCTGAATCTTGGTAGTCGGTACGATACCGGCTGCAGCACAAATGTGCTCAGCACGGGTACGACCGATCCCGAAGATGTAGGTCAGCGAGATCGCCGCATGCTTGTTGTCCGGGATATTGACGCCTGCAATACGGGCCATCAGCTTACTCCGAAGTTTGAGCGGCTTGCTCGTTTGTTCATCTTTAAAAGGCGCAACAGAATACCTCTACCTGAGCAGAATTGCAAGTAATGCATCCAGCTCGGCAGCAGGCACCCTGACGCCAGCATGTTCAGCTCAGGATTAACCCTGACGCTGCTTGTGCCGAGGCTCCGAGCAAATAACGCGGACAGCGCCATTGCGACGGATGATCTTGCAGTTACGGCACATTTTCTTTACGGAAGCTCGAACTTTCATCGATCTTTCTCCAAAAACCGTCTCGCGGTGCGCCCTCGACAACGGTTGCCGAGGGGCTTCCCTCACGGGTATTAAAGCGTTGGACATCGCCTCAGCGCATGATGCCGCCGCTGCCGTAGCCTTTCAGGTTGGACTTCTTCATTACTGAATCGTACTGATTGGACATCAAGTGCGATTGCACCTGCGCCATGAAGTCCATGATAACCACCACGACAATCAACAGGGATGTACCGCCAAAGAAGAAGGGGACATTCCAGGCCACAATCAAAAACTGGGGCATCAGAGAAACTGCGGTGATGTACAGTGCACCGAACAAGGTCAGACGTGTCATGACCTTATCTATGTAGCGAGCAGTCTGCTCACCTGGACGTATACCCGGCAAAAAGGCACCTGACTTTTTAAGATTGTCAGCTACATCTTTGGGGTTGAAGACCAGCGCTGTGTAAAAGAAGCAGAAGAATACCACTGCCGCCGCGAAAAGCAAGATATATAGCGGTTGCCCCGGGCCTAGCGCCTGCGATGCGCGCTGTAGCCATTCCATGCCATCACCCGCCCCCATCCACTGACCGATCGAGGCCGGGAACAGCAGGATACTGGAAGCAAAAATAGCCGGAATGACCCCGGCCATGTTGACCTTCAAAGGCAGATAGCTGCTTTGGCCTGCATACATCTTGTTTCCCACCTGACGACGTGGGTAGTTCACCTTGAGGCGGCGTTGGCCACGCTCGATGAACACCACGAACGCCACAGTGGCGATACCTAGTGCAGACAAACCCAACAGCGGCAGTACATTCCAGGCGCCTTCATTACGGGCAAGCTCGAAAGCCTGGCCGATACCACCAGGAAGCCCGGCGACGATACCGGCAAAGATCAGCAGCGAAATACCATTGCCGATGCCTTTTTCGGTGATCTGCTCGCCCAGCCACATCATGAACACTGCCCCGGAAACAAAGGTTACCACGGCGGTGAAATAGAAGCTGAAGTCAGCGCTGTAGGCAATTCCCTGACTAGCCAGGCCCACCGACATACCGGTGGCCTGGATAAATGCCAGTACCACCGTACCGTAGCGGGTGTACTGGCTGATCTTGCGGCGGCCGGCTTCCCCTTCTTTCTTGAGCTGTTCAAGATGGGGGGAAACCGCAGACATTAGCTGCATGATGATCGACGCGGAAATGTAGGGCATGATACCCAGCGCGAGAACACTCATGCGTTCCAGTGCACCTCCCGAGAACATGTTGAACATGCCCAGGATGGTACCCTGTTGCTCCCTGAACAAGGCAGCAAGCTGGTCAGGATTGATACCGGGCACGGGAATGTGGGCACCGATACGGTAGACCACAATGGCGAGGAGCACGAAGCGCAGACGCGCCCACAGTTCACTCAGACCGCTGCCCATCGCCGGCATATTTCCTGACTTGGCCATTTAGTCCTCTACCTTTCCGCCGGCGGCTTCGATAGCAGCCCGCGCACCCTTGGTGCACTTGATGCCGCGAACGGTAACCGCCTTGTTGAGATCGCCTGACAGGATGATCTTCGCATGCAGCGTAGCATCCTTCAGCACGTTGGCATCTTTCAGTGTGTCCAGCGTGACGTCATCACCGGCCACTTTTGCCAGCTCCGCCACACGGACTTCTTCAGATACCATCGACTTGGCAGACGTAAAGCCAAATTTTGGCAGACGACGCTGCAACGGCATCTGACCGCCTTCAAAACCTGGCTTGACGCTGCCGCCACTGCGTGATTTCTGGCCTTTGTGACCACGGCCGCCGGTCTTGCCCAGACCGGAGCCGATACCACGGCCAACACGCTTTTCAGCCTGCTTTGAGCCCGGTGCCGGGCTCAGAGTATTGAGTTTCATGGATTACTCTCCCTCAACGCGCACAAGGTAGGTTACCTTGTGGATCATGCCGCGTACGGCAGGGGTGTCTTCCAGTTCAACCGTATGCCCGATGCGACGCAGACCCAAGCCCATGATAGTGGCTTTGTGCTTGGGCAGAATGCCGATGGTGCTGCGGACCTGGGTAACCTTGATCGTTGCTGCCATGGTGTTCACCCCGTGATCGCTTCGACAGACAGGCCGCGCTTGGCAGCCACGTCTTCCGGTGCCTGCATTGACGCGAGACCATTGACGGTAGCACGTACAACGTTGACCGGGTTGGTAGAACCGTAGCACTTGGCCAGTACATCATGGACGCCAGCCAGCTCAAGCACTGAGCGCATGGCACCGCCTGCGATGATACCGGTACCTTCGGAAGCCGGCTGCATGTAGACCTTGGAAGCACCGTGACGGGCTTTTACCGGGTACTGCAGCGTGTGGCCTGCAAGGTTAACCTTGACCATGTTGCGACGCGCTTGTTCCATCGCCTTTTGAATGGCAACCGGCACTTCACGTGCCTTACCACGACCAAAGCCGACACGACCTTTACCATCGCCTACAACGGTCAGAGCGGTAAAGCCGAAAATACGACCCCCCTTGACCACCTTGGCGACGCGGTTGACCTGCACGAGCTTTTCCTGCAGATCACCGTTTTGCTGTTCGTTCTTCGCCATCGTAAAACCCTTTAGAATTCCAGGCCGCCTTCACGTGCGGCGTCGGCCAGAGCCTTGACGCGACCGTGATAAACAAAGCCAGCACGATCGAAGGCCACCTGGGTGATGCCTGCTTCTTTTGCGCGTTCGGCAATCAGGGCGCCGACTTTCGTCGCGGCCTCTGTATTACCGGTTGCACCCTCGCGAAGCGCATTGTCCAGCGTAGATGCACTGGCCAGCACTTTGCCACCATCCGGCGAGATAATCTGCGCATAGATGTGACGCGGAGTACGGTTGACGCACAGGCGGAACGCGCCTAGCTCGCGGATCTTGGCGCGAGCACGGCGGGCACGACGGAGACGAGATTCTTTCTTCGCGTTCATAACCCTGCCTTACTTCTTCTTGGCTTCTTTGCGACGCACCTGCTCGTCGGCGTACCGAACACCCTTGCCTTTATACGGCTCAGGGGGACGGAAGGCGCGGATTTCCGCGGCGCACTGACCGAGCTTCTGCTTGTCCGCGCTTTTCAGCACGATCACGGTGTTTTTCGGCGTTTCCGCTGAGACACCTTCAGGCAGTTGGTAGTCGACCGGGTGCGAGAAGCCCAGTGAAAGATTGAGCGTCTGGCCCTTTACCTGGGCACGATAACCGACGCCAACAATTTCGAGGGATTTTGTAAAACCCTCGGATACGCCCGTGACCAGGTTCTGAACCAAGGCGCGGGTGGTACCGGCCATTGCCCAGCTTTTCGCCGATTCGCTCGGCGCGAAGGTCAGCTGGCCGTCTTCCTGTGCGATCACGACATCATCGTGAACCGGCATGGAAAGCGTACCTTGACCACCTTTGACAGTCACTGTGCCTGCGTCAAGCTTGATATCAACGCCGGCGGGCAGTTTAACCGGATATTTCGCTATGCGGGACATTCCAGCCTCCTAGAATACGGTGCAGATGACTTCGCCACCGACACCCGCCTGGCGCGCAGCACGATCAGTCATCACACCATTTGAGGTGGTGACAATCGCGATACCCAGACCATCGGCGACCTTGGGCAAGTTGTCCTTGCCCTTGTACTGGCGCAGAGACGGCTTGGAAACCCGCTGGATGTGGTCGATAACCGGCTTGCCCTCAAAGTACTTGAGAGTCACGGTCAATTCGGGCTTGCTGCTCTCAGCCACTGAGTAATCAGTGATATAGCCCTCTTCTTTCAGCACGCGGGCCACTTCCACTTTCAGGTTGGAGGACGGCATGCTTGCCGTCTCCTTGGTGGCCATCTGCGCATTGCGGATACGGGTAAACATATCCGCCAGAGTGTCTTGCATGCTCATTTAATGTGCGCTCCTGATGATTCTACGTGGCACTTACCAGCTGGACTTTTTAAGACCAGGGACGTCGCCACGCATGGCGGCTTCACGCAGCTTGTTACGGCCAAGGCCGAACTTGTTATAGAAACCGTGCGGACGGCCGGTAACGCGGCAGCGATTACGCTGACGTACCGGGCTTGAATCGCGCGGCAGTTGCTGCAGCTTGAGCTGCGCGTCGAAGCGCTCTTCGTCGGAAGCGTTAACGTCCTGGATGATTGCTTTGAGTTCAGCGCGCTTGGCAGCGTATTTGGCTACCAGGTTCGTGCGCTTGAGCTCACGCTCTACCATGCTTTTCTTTGCCATGATCCAACCCTTATTTTTTGAAGGGGAAGTTCAGCGCACGCAATAGTGCACGACCTTCCTCATCGGTGTTGGCGGTAGTGGTGATGGTGACATCCAACCCCCGGATACGATCGATCTTATCATATTCGATCTCCGGGAAGATGATCTGCTCACGCACACCCATCGAGTAATTGCCACGACCGTCAAAAGACTTCGGGTTCAGACCACGGAAGTCACGCACGCGTGGAATCGCGATGTTGACCAGACGGTTCAGGAAGTCCCACATACGCTCATTGCGCAGTGTAACCTTGACACCGATCGGCCAGCCTTCACGCACCTTGAAGCCCGCGATGGACTTGCGTGCCTTGGTCACCAGCGGTTTTTGACCGGAAAGCTTCTCCAGGTCGCCGATGGCATTATCGATCAGTTTTTTATCGCTGACCGCTTCGCCGATACCCATATTGAGGGTCACTTTCGTGATCCGGGGTACCTGCATTACGTTGGCATAGCTGAACTCTTCTTTCAGTTTAGCTACAACCTCGTTTTGATAACGTTCTTTCAAGTTCGCCATTTTGCTACCCGACTCACGTTAGGCGTCGATCTGCGTCTGCGTCGACTTGTAGATACGTACCTTGGTACCGTCTTCCTGGACTTGGAACCCGACGCGATCCGCCTTACCGGTCTCCGAATTGAAGATGGCTACGTTGGACGCGTGAATCGGAGCCTCACGCTCAACGATACCGCCCTGATTTCCCGCCATGGGATTTGGCTTGGTGTGACGCTTGATCATATTCACACCGGACACCACAAAGCGGTTTTCTAATACCCGCTTGACGGTGCCACGCTTGCCTTTATCCTTCCCGGCGATGACGATGACTTCATCGTCACGTTTGATCTTTTGCATATCCGCCTCGCTCCTTACAGCACTTCAGGCGCCAAGGAAATGATCTTCATGAACTTTTCATTACGAAGTTCACGAGTGACCGGCCCGAAAATACGGGTCCCGACCGGCTGTTCGTTGGTGTTATTCAACAGAACCGCCGCATTCCCGTCGAAACGGATCAGCGAACCGTCAGGACGACGGACGCCGCTCTTGGTACGGACGACAACCGCTTTCATGACCTGGCCTTTCTTGACCTTGCCACGCGGAATCGCCTCTTTTACTGATACTTTGATGACGTCACCAACGCGAGCGTAGCGGCGGTGTGAACCGCCTAACACCTTGATGCATTGCACCCGGCGCGCTCCGCTGTTGTCAGCGACATCCAGCATTGTCTGAGTCTGAATCATCGGTTTTCTCCAAACCTAATCTGACTGCACTGGTTGAACAGGCGCAGGCAATTAACCTTTAGCCTGCTCGACCACCTCAACGAGGGTCCAGGCTTTCTTCTTGGACAGCGGACGGCTCTCTTGGATAGAGACCGTGTCGCCAGCCTTCGCCTGATTCGACTCATCGTGGGCGTGCAACTTGGTGGAGCGCTTTACGTATTTTCCGTAGATCGGGTGACGCTCACGACGCTCGATCATTACAACGATGGATTTTTCCATCTTGTCACTCACCACTTTACCAGTGAGTGTACGGGCTTTCTTTTCTTCGGCCATCTCAGTCACCTGCCTTCTCGTTAAGCACAGTCTTCACGCGGGCGATATCCCGACGGACCTGCTTGAGCAGATGAGTCTGGCTCAGTTGGCCGGTGGCCTTCTGCATGCGCAGGTTAAACTGCTCGCGGAGGAGTTCGAGGAGCTGTTCCTGAAGCTCTCCGACTGACTTTTCACGAATTTCTTGGGCTTTCATCACATCACCGTCCGTTTCGCAAAGGTGGTGGATATGGGCATTTTCTGGGCAGCCAGCTCAAACGCTTCACGCGCGAGCTCTTCCGGCACACCTTCAATCTCGTATAGAACCCGACCCGGCTGGATCTGGGCTACCCAGTACTCGACTGAACCTTTACCTTTACCCATACGAACTTCGAGTGGTTTCTTGGAGATCGGCTTGTCAGGGAATACGCGGATCCAGATCTTGCCGCCACGCTTGACGTGACGTGTGATCGCACGACGGCCAGCTTCGATCTGGCGCGCAGTGATGCGGCCGCGACCGGTAGCCTTGAGGCCATACTCCCCGAAGCTAATCTTGCTTCCGCGCTCAGCCAGGCCGCGATTACGACCTTTCTGCACTTTGCGGAATTTTAAACGCTTGGGCTGTAACATCGACTCGCTCTCCCCTTACTTGGAACCTTTCTTCTTGGGCGCGTTGCCGGCGGGCTGTTGCTTGGCCCTGGCACGTACTTCCTCGATACCGCCGAGGATTTCACCCTTGAAGATCCACACTTTGACGCCGATAACGCCGTAGGTGGTGTGAGCTTCGTAAGTGGCGTAGTCGATATCCGCACGCAACGTGTGCAGCGGAACGCGACCTTCGCGGTACCATTCAGTACGTGCGATTTCAGCACCACCCAAGCGGCCTGACAGCTGGATCTTGATACCGCCCGCACCGAGACGCATTGCGTTCTGTACCGCACGCTTCATAGCGCGGCGGAACATCACACGGCGTTCGAGCTGACCGGCAACATTCGCTGCTACCAGTTTGGCATCCAGTTCCGGCTTGCGAACTTCTTCGATGTTCACATGGACCGGCACGCCCATCATCTCGCCGAGATCACGACGTAGACGATCAACGTCTTCACCTTTCTTGCCAATCACGATGCCCGGACGGGCAGTATGAATGGTAATACGGGCGTTGTTAGCTGGACGCTCGATATTAATGCGGCTCACGGAGGCGTTTTTCAGACGCTCTTCCAGGAAGCTACGCACTGCGAGATCATTATTGAGCTTATCGGCGTAAGCGCCGCGCTCGGCATACCAGACAGAAGCATGGTCTTTGACGATGCCCAGTCGAATGCCTGTTGGATTGACTTTCTGACCCATCTGGTCGACTCCTACTTCTCGGCTACCTTGACGGTGATGTGACAGGTGCGCTTCAAGATACGATCCGCACGCCCTTTGGCACGCGGCTTGATACGCTTGAGCGTCATGCCCTCATCGACGCAGATGGTCGATACACGCAGCTCGTCGATATCCATGCCGTTATTTTCTTCCGCGTTTGCAATGGCGGACTGCAGCACTTTCTTGACCAGTTTGGCAGCCTTCTTCGGTGAGAAGGTCAGCAGGTCGAGTGCCTCGGCGACCGGTTTACCGCGCACCTGGTCAGCCACCAAACGGGCCTTCTGGGCGGATAAACGAGCGCCACGCAACTTAGCTGTGACTTCCATCTCTCAATCCTCTCTGGCTTACCGTTTGGCTTTCTTGTCCGCTACGTGCCCACGGTAAGTGCGGGTGGCAGCGAATTCGCCTAGCTTGTGACCAACCATTTCCTCGGAGACATGCACCGGGACGTGTTGGCGACCGTTATGTACTGCAATGGTCAGACCTACCATGTTCGGTAGAATCATCGAACGACGCGACCAGGTCTTGATCGGTTTACGATCGTTCTTTTCCACTGCAACCTCGACCTTCTTCAAAAGATGAAGGTCAATAAAGGGACCTTTCTTTAGTGAACGTGGCACAGCCGTTACCTCTTAATTTCTTGGCAAGTTCAATCACCGGGCCTTGCGGCGACGGATGATCAGTTTGTCGGTGCGCTTGTTCTTACGCGTCTTATGACCCTTGGTCGGGACACCCCATGGCGTGACCGGATGACGGCCACCACTGGTGCGGCCTTCACCACCACCGTGCGGGTGGTCTACCGGGTTCATCGCAACACCGCGAACGGTGGGACGTACGCCTCTCCAGCGCTTCGCACCGGCCTTGCCAAGTTGACGCAGGCTGTGCTCAGAGTTGCTTACTTCACCCAGGGTCGCGCGGCACTCGGCCAACACTTTACGCATTTCGCCGGAGCGAAGGCGCAAGGTAGCGTAGTTACCTTCACGGGCCACCAACTGAGCGCTAGTACCGGCGCTGCGAGCAATCTGCGCACCTTTACCCGGCTTGAGTTCAATACCGTGGACGGTAGAACCCAGCGGAATGTTGCGCAGCGGCAAAGCATTGCCTTTCCTGATCGGCGCGTTAACACCTGATTCCAGCACGTCACCCGCGCTGACACCTTTCGGTGCAATGATGTAACGACGCTCGCCATCGGCATACTTCAGCAGTGCAATATGTGCACTACGGTTGGGATCGTGCTCCAGACGCTCAACGGTGGCCGGAATGCCATCCTTGGTGCGCTTGAAGTCGATCAGCCGATAGTGATGACGGTGACCACCGCCCACGTGGCGGGTAGTGATGCGACCGTAGTTATTACGACCACCGGACTTGGACTGCTTTTCCAAAAGCGGTGCGTAGGCACGGCCTTTGTAAAGCGTCTCGCCAACAATCTTAACGACGTGGCGACGACCGGCGGATGTGGGTTTGGTCTTGACGATTGCCATTATCCGTACTCCTGCCCTTATTCGGCGCCAGAGAAGTCTTCGAGCGTTTCGCCCGCGGCCAGGGTGACATACGCTTTGCGATACCCTTTACGCATGCCAACGCCATTTGCGGTACGCTTCGTCTTGCCTTTGACATTCAGCGTCTGGACACTGGCGACTTTCTTGTCGAACAGTGCTTCAACCGCTTTCTTGATCTCAGGCTTGGTAGCGTCGCTCGCCACCTTGAAAACGTACTGATTACGCTCAGCTGCCATCGCGGCCTTTTCGGTCACGTGCGGCCCGAGCAGAACCTTGAATACGCGTTCCTGGTTCATGCCAGCTTCTCCTCGAATTTACGCAGGGCGGAGACGGTGACCAGCACCTTGTCAAAGGCGACCAGGCTCACCGGGTCAGCAGCCGCAACATCCACCACATCAACATGCGGCAGGTTACGTGCAGCCAGGTAGAGCTTCTCGTCAACGTCTTCAGTGACGATCAGGACCTTTTCCAGGTCCAGCTCTTTCAGCTTGGCAGCGACCTGCTTGGTCTTGGGCGCATCAACGAGAAACTCTTCCACTGCCACTAAACGCTCTTGACGAACGAGCTCGGACAGGATGGAGCGCATCGCTGCGCGGTACATTTTGCGGTTAACTTTCTGGCTGTGGTCCTGAGGACTCGCCGCGAAAGTTACGCCACCACTGCGCCACAGCGGGGAACGGATGGTACCGGCACGTGCGCGGCCTGTACCCTTTTGACGCCATGGCTTCTTACCACCACCACGCACGTCAGAACGATTCTTCTGAGCGCGGGTACCCTGACGACCGCCGGCCAGATAAGCCGTGACCACCTGGTGAACCAGCGCTTCATTGAATTCATTGCCAAATGTGGCGTCGGCTACTTCAACGGTACCCGCACCTGCAGCAAGATTCAGATTCATTGGTAAACTCCCCTTCAGCCTGCTTTCACGGCGCTGCGAACGATGACATTACTGCCGGTTGCGCCCGGAACAGCACCCTTGATGAGCAGCAAATTACGCTCGGCATCGACACGCACGATCTCAAGGCTCTGAACGGTGCAGCGGACATTGCCCATCTGACCGGCCATTTTCTTGCCCTTGAATACACGCCCAGGAGTCTGACACATACCGATGGAGCCCGGCGCACGGTGCGCCAGCGAGTTACCATGAGTCATGTCTTGGGTACGGAAGTTCCAGCGCTTAACAGCACCCTGGAAACCTTTACCCTTGGAGGTGCCGGTCACGTCTATCATTTGACCAGCTTCAAAGAGGGATACGGTGAGTTCGCCGCCTACCTCAGGAGTCTGCTCGCCTTCTTCAAGACGGAACTCCATCAGAGTACGACCGGCCTCAACACCTGCCTTGGCAAACTGACCCGCTTGCGCTTTGGTGAGGTGCTTGGCCTTGCGAGAGCCTGTTGTAACCTGAACCGCTGCGTAGCCATCAGTTTCCACTGACTTGACGCGAGTAATGCGGTTAGGATCAACTTCAATAACGGTTACGGGCACAGATGCACCGTCTTCGGTAAAGACGCGGGTCATCCCGGCCTTAGTACCGACCAAACCGATAGTCATTCTCAGTTCTCCTATAGTGTACGGGGCTGTCACCCGCTATGGCTGCCCTTTCCAGAGCATTCCACTAGCACATTGTGTGGCGCCTCACGGCGCGGCGACTGCTGCTTCTGTTATCATGATGCCTAACCCTGGGGCAAAGGCCAGAAAGCGCTGGGTCGCAAGTGACTAGTGTATTTAGTCGAGCTTGATTTGCACGTCTACGCCGGCAGCGAGATCGAGCTTCATCAGGGCATCAACTGTTTTTTCAGTGGGCTCAACAATGTCAAGCACACGCTTATGGGTACGAATCTCATACTGATCACGCGCGTCCTTGTTGACGTGCGGAGAGATCAGGATGGTATAACGCTCACGATTGGTCGGGAGCGGGATCGGACCACGCACCTGAGCACCAGTACGCTTTGCGGTATCAACAATCTCCGCAGTGGACTGGTCGATCAGGCGATGATCGAACGCTTTCAACCGAATGCGAATCTTCTGGTTCTGCATTAGCCCTAAACTCCAATGGATGTCGACGGCGCGAGCCGTCTACCCACGCATTCAAAGGATGCGCATTATAGGCACAGCGATAGCAGAAGTCAAACACTTGCATCACTGCGCAGAAAAGGGGGCTCTAGAAGAGCCCCCTTGGGTACTTCCGGGTCTATTTACTGAACGATCTTGGCAACAACGCCAGCGCCGACAGTACGACCACCTTCACGGATAGCGAAACGCAGACCGTCATCCATCGCGATCGGTGCAATCAGAGTAACAACCATCTTGACGTTGTCACCCGGCATGACCATCTCGACACCTTCCGGCAGTTCACAGGTACCGGTGACGTCAGTGGTACGGAAGTAGAACTGCGGACGGTAGCCCTTGAAGAAAGGCGTGTGACGACCACCTTCTTCCTTGGACAGCACGTATACTTCAGCTTCGAACGTGGTGTGCGGCTTGATGGTGCCGGTCTTGGCCAGAACCTGGCCACGCTCGACGTCATCACGCTTGGTGCCACGCAGCAGGGCGCCGACGTTCTCGCCTGCACGACCTTCGTCAAGCAGCTTGCGGAACATTTCAACGCCAGTAACGGTTGTCTTGGTGGTGTCGCGGATACCCACGATTTCCACTTCTTCACCGGCCTTGACAACACCACGCTCTACACGGCCGGTAACAACAGTACCACGACCAGAGATAGAGAAGACGTCTTCGATCGGCATCAGGAACGGCTGGTCAATCGCACGCTCCGGCTCCGGGATGTACGCGTCCATTGCCTTGATCAGGTTGGCAACAGCGGTCGTACCCATGCCGTTCTCGTCTTCACCGTTCAGTGCCATCAGCGCAGAACCGGTGATGATCGGCGTGTCGTCGCCCGGGAAGTCGTACTCGTCGAGAAGTTCACGGACTTCCATTTCAACCAGCTCAAGCAGCTCTTCATCATCGACCATGTCTGCCTTGTTCAGGAAGACAACGATGAACGGAACGCCAACCTGGCGAGACAGCAGGATGTGCTCGCGCGTCTGCGGCATCGGGCCGTCAGCAGCAGAACATACCAGGATAGCGCCGTCCATCTGCGCCGCACCGGTGATCATGTTCTTGACGTAGTCAGCGTGCCCCGGGCAGTCGACGTGGGCGTAATGGCGCTCTTCTGACTGATATTCAACGTGAGACGTCGCGATGGTGATACCGCGCTCACGCTCTTCCGGCGCATTATCAATGGTGTCGAACTCACGCCAGTCACCGCCGAAAACCTCAGCAGAAACGCGGGTCAGAGCCGCTGTCAGGGTTGTCTTACCGTGGTCGACGTGACCGATGGTGCCAACGTTGACGTGCGGTTTGGAACGTTCAAATTTTTCCTTAGCCACTGCTATAACCTCTTTATAAGCTAACGGTTAACCGTTTTGATTGATGACGGCTTCTACGACGCTGGAGGGCGCCTCGTCGTATTTCGCGAACTCCATGGAGTAGCTCGCACGGCCCTGGGTCTGTGAGCGCAGGTCGGTTGCATAACCAAACATCTCGCCCAGCGGCACCATTGCACGGATAACTTTACCTGAAGAGGAGTCATCCATGCCCTGCACCAAACCGCGACGACGGTTCAGGTCGCCCATGACGTCACCCATAAAGTCCTCGGGAGTCACGACTTCGACCTTCATCACCGGTTCCAGCAACACGGCCTTGGCCTTCCTGGCGCCTTCTTTGATTGCCATGGAAGAGGCAACCTTGAACGCGGTCTCATTGGAGTCCACGTCATGGTAGGAACCATCGAACAGCGTAACCTTGACATCAATCATCGGGCAGCCCGCGATGACACCGTTCTTGAGCTGTTCGTAGGCTCCCTTCTCCACCGCAGGGATGTATTCCTTGGGAACCACACCACCTACAATTTCCGAATTGAATTTGAAGAAGATTTCATCATCTCCTTCGCCTTTCTCTTCGGCTGTCAGAGGCTCGATGCGCATGACCACATGACCATACTGACCGCGACCACCCGACTGACGTACAAACTTGCCTTCCTGCTCGACACTGCCACGAATGGTTTCGCGATAGGCCACCTGAGGCTTACCGATGTTGGCATCAACCTTGAATTCACGACGCATGCGATCGACAAGAATATCAAGGTGCAGCTCACCCATACCAGAGATAATTGTCTGGCCGGTCTCTTCGTCGGTTTTCACCTGGAAAGACGGATCTTCCTGCGCCAGCTTGCCCAGAGCGACACCCATTTTTTCCTGGTCAGCCTTGGATTTCGGCTCAACGGCTACGGAAATAACCGGATCCGGGAATTCCATACGCTCAAGGATGATCTTGTTATTGATATCACACAGGGTATCCCCGGTTGTGACATCTTTCAGACCGATACAGGCAGCAATATCGCCCGCACGCACTTCCTTGATCTCTTCACGCGAGTTGGAGTGCATCTGCACGATACGACCGACGCGCTCTTTCTTGCTCTTGACCGAGTTGAAGACACCGTCGCCTGAATTCAGTACGCCAGAGTAGACGCGAATAAAGGTCAGGGTACCCACAAAGGGGTCCGTCGCAATCTTGAAGGCCAGGGCAGCAAACGGCTGGTTGTCGTCTGCTTCACGGGTTTCCACCGTGCCATCCTTGTCGTCGAGCTCACCCTCAATCGCCTTGACTTCTGTTGGCGACGGCATGTACTCGATCACGCCATCCAGCACGGCCTGAACGCCCTTGTTCTTGAAGGCAGAACCACAGGTCACCAGGACAATCTCGTTGGCGAGGGTACGGGTGCGAAGGCCGGACTTGATTTCCTCGATGGTCAGCTCACCGCCTTCGAGGTACTTGTCCATCAGCTCTTCGGACGCCTCTGCAGCACACTCGACCATTTCTTCGCGGTATTTCTCTGCCGTTTCCTGCAGCTCCGCCGGAATATCAACGAGATCGTAATTCATGCCTTTGTTGGCTTCATCCCACAGGATAGCCTTCATCTGGATGAGGTCGATCACGCCCTTGAAGTCTTCTTCTGTGCCCCAGTTAATCTGGATAGGCACAGCGTTGGCACCCAGACGCTCTTTCAGCTGGTCAACCACCATGAAGAAGTCAGCGCCGGTACGGTCCATCTTGTTGACGAAGACCATGCGCGGCACTTCATACTTATTGGCCTGACGCCAGACGGTTTCCGTCTGCGGCTGCACGCCGGATGAACCACACAGAACGACAACCGCACCATCCAGAACACGCAAGGAACGCTCGACTTCGATCGTGAAATCAACGTGTCCCGGTGTATCGATGATGTTGATACGATGTTCGTCAAACTGCTTGCTCATTCCCTGCCAGAAACAGGTGGTTGCCGCCGAGGTGATGGTAATACCACGTTCCTGTTCCTGCTCCATCCAGTCCATGGTAGCGGCGCCATCATGAACTTCACCCACCTTGTGTGACAGGCCGGTGTAAAACAGTACACGCTCGGTTGTCGTGGTTTTACCCGCGTCAACGTGCGCGACGATACCGATATTACGGTAACGATTTAATGGGGTCTTGCGTGCCACGGTGGTAGCTCCCGTTGGTTGGCGATGCTCGAAAACTGACTGCCGCTGATTTTTATACACCAATGCCGCCATCCAGTAGATGACGGCGCCTGGTACATAGATGACTCAGCATCAGCCTAGGCAGCGAGCTTAGAAACGATAGTGAGAGAATGCCTTGTTGGCTTCAGCCATACGGTGCACGTCTTCACGCTTCTTGACCGCAGAACCCTTGCCTTCTGCGGCATCCAGCATTTCACCCGCCAGACGCTGCACCATTGTTTTCTCACCGCGACGACGCGCCGCGTCGACCAGCCAGCGCATTGCCAGCGCCTGACGACGGGACGGACGAACTTCTACCGGCACCTGATAGGTCGCACCACCGACGCGGCGCGACTTGACTTCGACCATTGGCTGGATGGTTTCCAGCGCCTTGTCGAAGATTTCCAGCGGCTCTTCTTTACTACGCTCGGCAACCTTGTCCAACGCACCATAGACGATGCGCTCAGCTACGGACTTCTTGCCGCTGAACATCAGGTGGTTCATGAATTTCGCCAGGCGCTCACTTCCGAATTTAGGATCCGGCAGGATGTCGCGCTTTGCTGCAATTCTTCTTCTAGGCATGATAAGCCCTCAATTAAGGATCCTTCAGGTAAACTCGAGACTCGTTGCTCATCAACCGCTCGACCTTACTCTTATCAGACCAACAAAAATTCAGTTATCGCTTTAATAAACTACGTCTTGTCCGCTTTACCTGTCTGACACAGCCAGCAGGACGTTACGACTTGGGACGCTTGGTACCGTACTTGGAACGGCCCTGCTTACGGTTCTGAACACCTGAGGTATCCAGAGCACCGCGAACGGTGTGATAACGCACACCGGGCAGATCCTTTACACGGCCGCCACGAATCAGGACAACAGAGTGTTCCTGAAGGTTGTGACCTTCACCGCCGATATAGGAAGACACTTCGAAACCGTTGGTAAGGCGCACACGGCAGACCTTACGCAGGGCCGAGTTCGGCTTCTTCGGGGTAGTAGTATAAACGCGGGTGCAGACACCACGCTTTTGCGGGCATGCCTGAAGCGCCGGCACGTCACTTTTTGTGACCTGGCGCTTGCGCGGCTTGCGCACGAGCTGATTAATCGTTGCCATAGCTGTAGCTGACTCCAATGGTTGCCTTGCCTTGCAGTGGGTACGGGCGGACCCGCCCCACTATTGAAGGCTGCGCATTCTAATCGTTATGCCCGGGCAACGTCAAGAGCAACTTGACAGCCAACCCGGGCATAACAGGTTTAGAGCTCTTCGTCAGAATCCAGCGCGGTCAGCTGAGCACCCAGTTCCTGCTCGACTTCAGAAGCCGATGGATTGAACAGGCGATCAACGTCTTCACGCTTGCGACGACGCTCGGCGTGGTGGGTCAGGCCGGTACCGGCCGGGATCAAGCGGCCCACCACTACGTTCTCTTTCAGGCCGCGCAGATAATCCCGCTTGCCTGTCACCGCGGCTTCTGTCAGCACACGTGTGGTCTCCTGGAAAGATGCCGCCGAGATAAACGACTCCGTTGCCAGACTTGCCTTGGTAATGCCCAACAACATACGACTGTACTTGGCGGGGAACTTGCCTTCTTTCTCCAGTCGCGCGTTCTGTTCAAGTACACGCACCAGTTCCGCCTGATCACCGTTGATAAAGTCGGAATCGCCCGAGTCGACAATTTCAACCTTGCGCAGCATCTGACGCACAATGACTTCGATATGCTTGTCGTTGATGCCAACACCCTGCAGGCGGTAAACCTCTTGTACTTCCGCGGTGATGTACTTGGCCAACTCGCTGACGCCGAGCAGACGCAGAATATCGTGCGGATTGCTGGGGCCATCGGAGATGACCTCGCCCTTTTCGACCTTCTCCCCTTCGAAAACAGCAATCTGACGCCACTTCGGAATCAGCATCTCAAACGGGTCGCCCTCGTCCGGGGTAATGGCCAGACGACGCTTGCCCTTGGTTTCCTTGCCAAAGCTGACGACACCGCTGATTTCGGCCAGGATGGACGACTCTTTTGGCTTACGCGCTTCAAACAGGTCAGCGACCCGCGGCAGACCACCGGTGATGTCCTTGTTACCCGACGCCTCAACCGGAATACGCGCAACCACCTCACCGACACCAATGGTGGCGCCGTCATCGACCGAGATGATCGACTTGCCAGGCAGCAGGTATTGAACCGGTGTATTCGCGCCGGAAACGGCGACGTACTCACCCGCGGCATCTTTCAGCATGATCATCGGACGCTTGTCACGCCCCACCAGGGGACGCGCCGCAGATTCAATGACCTCGATTGACGACAGACCGGTCATTTCATCGACGGTACGGTGCATGGTGACACCTTCGTCAAGGTCAACAAACTGCGCCTGACCTTCCACCTCGGCGATGATCGGGTGCGTGTGCGGATCCCATTTGGCGACAATCGCACCGGCATCCACCACATCCCCGTCACGCACTGAAAGCTCAGCGCCGTAAGGCAGCTTGTAGTACTCGCGCTCACGGCCGTGGTCATCAGCAACGGCCAATGCACTGGAACGGGAAACGACAACCAGCTTGCCGTCGTTACGTTCAACGTGCTTGATGTTGTGCAGACGCACCTTGCCACCATGCTTGACCTGTACGCTATCAATCGCTGAGGACCGCGAGGCCGCACCACCGATGTGGAAGGTACGCATGGTCAGCTGGGTGCCCGGCTCACCGATAGACTGAGCAGCAATGACGCCGACAGATTCACCGATGTTGACCTGATGGCCGCGCGCCAGGTCACGCCCGTAACAGGACGCACAGACGCCATGCGGGGTGGCACAGGTAATCGTCGAGCGAACAATGATCTCGTCAACACCCATGGTGTCCAGGGCGTCGCACCACTTCTCATCGAGCAGGGTACCACGCGGAATCAGCACGTCATCCGTGGCCGGGTCCACGACATCCTGCGCCACCACACGACCCAGAACGCGCTGGGACAGCGGTACGATGATGTCACCGCCTTCGATGACCGGATGCAGAGTCAGACCATTGTCAGTACCGCAATCGGTTTCGGTGATGACCAGATCCTGGGCAACATCCACCAGACGACGGGTCAGATAACCGGAGTTGGCGGTTTTCAGTGCCGTATCCGCCAGGCCTTTACGCGCGCCGTGGGTCGAGATGAAGTACTGGAGTACGTTCAGACCTTCACGGAAGTTGGCCACGATCGGGGTTTCGATGATCGAGCCATCCGGCTTGGCCATCAGGCCACGCATACCCGCTAACTGGCGGATCTGGGCAGCCGAACCACGCGCACCGGAGTCCGCCATGATAAAGACGCTGTTGAAGGAGTCCTGCTCCACTTCGTTGCCGTCACGATCAATGACCGTTTCTTTTTCGATACCGTTCATCATCGCCTTGGCAACTTTATCGTTGGCCTTGGACCAGATGTCGATCACCTTGTTGTACTTCTCGCCGGCGGTTACCAGGCCAGAAGAGAACTGGTCTTCGATCTCTTTAACTTCGGCTTCTGCGCCATCCACGATGGCGGCTTTCTCATCCGGGATGACAAAGTCATTGACCCCGATGGAAGCGCCTGACCAGGTGGCGAGACGGAAACCGGTATACATCAGCTGGTCAGCAAAGATGACAGTGGGCTTGAGACCGGCCCGGCGATACACCTCATTGATCAGATGCGAAATCGCTTTCTTCTTCATCGGCCGATCGATCAGATCAAAAGGCACGCCTTCAGGCAGGATGCGGAACAGCAAGGCACGGCCCACTGTGGTGTCGTAGATACGACGGTGAGACGTTCGCTCACCGGTCTCTTCGTCCACATCCACTTCGTCCAGGCGTACCTTGATCTTGGCATGCAGCGACAGAGACTGGGTGCCAAAGGCACGCTCTACCTCGTTGAGGTCAGACAACACCATGCCTTCGCCTTTGGCGTTGATCTTCTCACGGGTCATGTAATAGAGACCCAGAACAACGTCCTGCGATGGCACGATAATCGGCTCACCGTTGGCCGGTGACAGCACATTATTGGTGGCCATCATCAAGGCCCGCGCTTCAAGCTGTGCTTCCAGGGTCAGCGGAACGTGCACCGCCATCTGGTCGCCGTCAAAGTCAGCGTTGTAGGCGGCACACACCAAGGGATGCAACTGGATCGCCTTGCCTTCAATCAGCAGCGGCTCAAACGCCTGAATACCCAGACGGTGAAGCGTCGGTGCACGGTTAAGCAGCACCGGGTGTTCGCGGATAACGTCGGCGAGAATATCCCAGACTTCCGGTAACTCGCGCTCCACCATTTTCTTGGCGGCCTTGATCGTTGAGGCATGGCCCAACGACTGCAGCTTGGAGTAAATGAACGGCTTGAACAGCTCAAGCGCCATTTTCTTGGGCAGGCCACACTGGTGCAGACGCAGGGTCGGGCCAACGGTAATAACCGAGCGGCCTGAGTAGTCAACACGCTTACCCAGCAGGTTCTGACGGAAGCGTCCCTGCTTGCCCTTGATCATGTCCGCCAGAGACTTCAGCGGGCGCTTGTTGGAACCGGTAATGGCACGGCCACGGCGACCGTTATCCAGCAGGGCATCCACTGCTTCCTGCAGCATACGCTTCTCGTTGCGCACAATGATATCGGGCGCATTGAGGTCCAGCAGACGCTTCAGGCGGTTGTTACGGTTGATCACGCGACGATAGAGATCGTTCAGATCCGATGTCGCGAAGCGGCCGCCATCCAGGGGTACCAGCGGACGCAGGTCCGGCGGCAGCACGGGCAGCACTTCCATGACCATCCATGCCGGCGCGTTACCGGAATGGTAGAAGGCCTCCAGCAGCTTCAGCCGCTTGGAAAGCTTCTTGATCTTGGTTTCCGAGTTGGTCTGCGGAATCTCTTCGCGCAGGTGATTGATCTCTTCTTCAAGATCGATGTCCTTAAGCAGTTCCTGAACGGCTTCGGCACCCATGCGGGCATCAAAGTCATCGCCGAACTCTTCAAGCGCTTCGAAATACTGCTCATCGTTGAGCAGCTGACCACGCTCCAGAGTGGTCATGCCCGGGTCAATGACCACAAAGCTTTCGAAATACAGCACACGCTCGATATCCCGCAGGGTCATATCGAGGAACATGCCGATACGCGATGGCAGAGACTTGAGGAACCAGATGTGAGCCACCGGCGAAGCCAGCTCGATATGGCCCATGCGCTCACGGCGCACGGCCGCCTTGGTGACTTCAACACCACACTTCTCACAGATGATGCCGCGGTGCTTCATGC
>NZ_VMQS01000082.1 GCF_007625055.1 Halomonas sp. | reverse complement strand
GGTACGGCTTTTCAGCACCAGGTGTGGGCGGCGCTGCGGGAGATTCCGTTCGGTGAGACAACAAGCTATGGGGCGATCGCCAGCGCGCTTGGCAAGCCCGCCGCCAGCCGTGCGGTGGGCATGGCCAACGGGCGCAACCCGCTGCCGATTGTGGTGCCCTGCCACCGGGTGATTGGCGCCAATGGCCAGCTGACCGGCTACTCGGGCGGCCTGGCGTGCAAGCGCTGGCTGCTGGCCCATGAGCAGGCGATGAAAACGCCTTTCGCCTGCCCGTAAACCCGCGCTGTTTAATCGTTGCGGCTTGCAGCCCGCCGCCGGGCGCTTCAAGCTAGGCGGCTTTTTGTCTTTATCCGTGTTCTTCTACTACCGACGAGTCCTGCATGCTGCCCTTTGCCACTGCCTATCACCGCCGTTTGACCTGGCGCTATTTTGCGCTGTTTATTGCCATCGGCATGACCGGTGGCCTGCTTGGCCCTGCCTTGCCGCACCTGGCGGATAGCGTGGGCGCCAGCATGAGCCAGATTGCGATTCTGTTTACCACTCGGGCGGTGGGCAATATGAGCGGTGCCTTTGTAACGGGCCTGCTGCTTGACCGCTTTGATGGCCACAAGGTGCTGTTTGCCATGGGGGCCATCATGGTGGCAGGGCTGGCGATTACCCCTTTCAGCCCGCTGCTGATCCTGCTGGCGGGGCTGTTTGGCGTGCTTGGCTTTGCCGAGGTGGCGCTGAATTCCGGCGGCAATACCCTGCTGGTCTGGCTGCACCGTGATGATGCCGGGCCGAATATCAGCGCCCTGCACTTCTGCTTCAGCTTTGGCAATATGCTCACGCCGCTGGTGATGGTGGCGGCGCTTTCCGTTACCGGTCAGTTTCATTGGGCGTTCTGGGTCGTTGGCGCCTTTGCCCTGCTCACCCTCTTGCCTTTGCTGCGCTTTGCAAGCCCCCTCAAGGCGCCGCCGGTGGGCAGCACCGTGCCACCCGCCACGCCCAAGCACAGCGATATCATCCTGCTGGTGTTGATCATGCTGATTTTCGCACTTTATGTGGGCATGGAAATCACCTTTGCCGGCTGGGTGACCTCCTATGGGGTGCTGGTGGGGATGGCCGCCAAGGACGCCGCCATTCTGGCCACCCTGTTCTGGCTGACCCTGTCTGCCGGGCGGCTGCTGGCCATTCCTTTACTGCGGGCGGTCTCGCCCTGGTGGATACTCTGCGGCTGTACGGCACTTGGGCTGGTGACTGCCTGGGCGCTGCATGCGCTGTGGGTGCCGCTGACGGTTGGCGCCCTGCTGTTCGGGCTGGCGGCGTCAGCCTTCTTCCCGACCCTGTATGCGCTGAGTAACCAGGTCATGGAAATGCGCGGGCGCACCACGGGGGCGATTTTTACCGCCGCCGGCAGCGGCGCCCTGGTGGTGCCCTCACTGACCGGCCCCTTGCTTGACTGGCTGGGCGCGAGGGCCTTCCCGCTGCTGCTGGCGGGTCTGGTTATATTGATGGGTGTGGGCCTGGCACTGCTGGCACTGCGGCTGCATGCCCTGGGCCAGGCCACTTACCCCGAGACCGTCAGGCCGTTACCCTCGGGCGAGCGCTAAGCGCCCACCCTACGCTGACCAGAGTGGAGGCCAGCAGCGCCCCGGCAAACGGCGCCAGGGTAGGAATACTGTGGGGAAAGCTGGCCGCCAGCAGGCCAGCACTAAAGCTGCCCTGCATCACCCAGCCGGGCAGGATGGCGCCGAGCATGCCGGCCAGGCCCCCGGCAATGGCCGCAAACGGCGTCATCCGCTGCCACAGGCCGAGCAATACCGGCACCACGATGGCAGCGCACAGCAGGTCGGCGATCAGGAACAGTCGCAGCACTGAAACGCCCTGCAGTGCCAGGATCACCACCGGCACCATCAGGGCCACCGTGGCCCAGCGGGCCAGGGGCAGCGAGCCGCCCCGGGTGGAGAACTGTTCGCTGGCCAGCGAGGCAATGGCATTTTGCAGGGTATCCACGCTGGAGGCCACCAGAGTGACCGCCAGCACCAGCGCCGGCACTGCCAGCCAGGCGGGGGCTTCGGAGAGCAGCGCGAAGAACGGAATCGGCGGCTCGCCGAGGGCCACCCCGCTCATGGCGGCAATAATGCCCAGGCCGCCAATCACCATTACCACGACCACAGTGGCACCGCCGCCCAGCCAGGCGCCCCGCGACAGGCTGTGGTTATCTTCTGCCGCCCACACCCGCTGCCAATAGCCCTGGTGGAAAAGATTGGCGGCGGTGACCGCAATCACCAGGGTCAAGGCCACGCTTAGCGCACTGCCCAGCGGCGCCGAGGGCATGGTTGCTTCACTGGGCAGCGCCGGCAGGGCCGTTAACGCCACGCCGCCGACAATCACCAGCAGGGCAATCAGCAGCCAGGCCTGCCAGCGGTCGGTGGCCAGGCTGGCGCGCAGGCCACCCACGGCGGTGTAGAGCAGTGTGGTCAGCGCCACACCCATCACCACCAGCGCCGGCGGCACATCCGAGAGCAGCGCGGTAATCGCGCCGATGGCAGTGAGCTCGGCGGCCAGGAAACAGGCCATATAGGCCACCGAGACCAGCGACACCCAGTGACGCACGCCACGGCCGTAGCAAGCCTCGGCAAACTCGGCAATGCTGCGCCCCTGGGGCAAGGCGCGGCGGATTTTCGGGCCGTAGAGGCCCAGCACAATAAACGGCAGCGCCGAGCCAATGGCGTAGCCGGCCAGGGCCACCGGGCCGACAAAGGCGCCAATCTCGGGGGGTGCAAACAGAATCCAGGCGCCCATGCCGGAGGCCAGAAAGGACAGGCCGATGGTTAGCGAGGATTGCGAGTTGCGTGCCGACAGATAGTCATCCACGGCATTGGCACCGTTCAGGCTGTTGGCCCGACGTGCCCGCAGGCCCAGAAATGCAAAGCAGAAAAGTGCCGCGCCAAGCGCAGCGGCGGTCAGGTATGGCATGTCGCACTTCCTCCGCCGGTATTAACCGGATCAGGTTCCAGGGTCTGCAGCGCGAACGAACGCCTGCCTTCTCAGCCGGATGGCTCCCCTGGCGACAGTGAATGTAGGTTGTCAGCGTTATTGTTGCGGATTAGCCGGGCTTAGTAAAGCATCAGCGCTTGTCACGCGGCACCCGGCCCATCAGGTAGAACTCAGGGTTGGGCGGCGTGCCGGTCAGGGTTACCAGACGGTTGGACAGACCGAAGAAGGCGGTGATGGCGCCAATATCCCAGATATCGTCACGGGTGAAGCCGACCGCTGCCAGCCGCGCTTCCCAGTCGTCGGTCAGCTCGCCTACGTCCAGCCCGCAGTGCAGGGCAAAATCCAGCATCACCCGATGGCGCTCGCTGATCGGCGCGGTGCGATGATTAATGGCCACCTGGTCGGCCAGCAGCGGGTCCTTGCTGTAGATACGCACCAGGGCGCCGTGGGCCACCACGCAGTAAAGGCAGCGGTTGCGGGCACTGGTGGCCACCACGATCATTTCCTTTTCGGCCTTGGTCAGGGTATCGGCTTCCCGCTCCATCAAGGCATCGTGGTAGGCGAAAAAGGCGCGGAACTCGTCCGGCCGATGGGCCAGCATCAGAAATACGTTAGGCACGAAACCGGCTTTTTCCTGCACGGCGAGGATGGTGTCGCGAATATCGGCGGGCAGATCGGTGAGCGTTTCCGGCACGCCAAAACGGCTGAGTGAGCTGTTCATGGTAGCTCCTTGTTGTTGTTACAGGTGATTTGACAGCATAACGCCCCGGCGAGGCGGGGCGTTGTGTTGCAGTCGGGCTCTAGTTGGCCGGTCAGCTTAGCGAGATGGTGCTGTTGATGCCGCTGGAGACGTTTTCCGGCTCAAACCAGCGGGCGGTGACCGTCTTGGTTTGTGTCCAGAAAGCAATGGCCTGCTTGCCGTTGGGGCCCAGATCACCCAGCTTGGAACCGCGCGAGCCGGTAAAGCTGAAATAGGCGACCGGCACCGGGATGGGCACGTTGATGCCGATCTGGCCAACATCAATATCGGTCTCGAAGCGGCGGGCAACCCAGCCGGAATTGGTGAAAATGGAGGTGCCGTTACCGTTGGGGTTGGCATTGATGAAGGCAATGGCGTCATCCAGGGTTTCAACGGATACCACACACAGCACCGGGCCAAAGATTTCTTCGCGGTAGATGGCCATATCAGCGGTCACATCGGCAAACAGGGTCGGGCCGACAAAGTTGCCGTCCGGGTAACCTTCGACCGTGCAGCCGCGGCCATCGACCAGCAGACTGGCGCCTTCCTGTTCACCCGCGCTAATCAGGCGCTCGACGCGCTCCTTGGCCTGGGGCGACACCAGAGGCCCAAGATCGGCGTCGCGCTGGGTACCCGGCCCTATTTTCATGCCCTTGGCACCGGCGACGATATCACCGAGCCATTCCCGCGCCTCGCCCACCAGCACCACCACGGAATTCGCCATGCAGCGCTGGCCGGCCGCCCCAAAGGCCGAGCCCAGGAGGTTATTGATTGCCTGGCTGCGGTTGGCATCCGGCATCACCACACAGTGGTTCTTGGCGCCCAGCATGGCTTGCATGCGCTTGCCCGCGACGGCGGAGCGGTTATACAGCAGCGCGCCCACGTGGCTGGAACCGATAAACGACAGCGCCTTGATATCCGGGTGGTCGGCAATCTGGTTGGCCACGTCCGGCCCGCCGTGCACCACGTTCAGGACACCGGCCGGCACGCCTGCTTCATGGGCCAGTTCGACCAGGCGCATGGTGGAAGTCGGGTCCTGCTCGGAGGGCTTGAGCACAAAGGTATTGCCGGTAGCAATCGCCAGCGGGAACATGAAGCACGGCAGCATGATCGGGAAGTTGAAGGCGGTAATGCCAGCGCCTACGCCCAGCGGCTGGTGCATGGTGTAGACATCCACTTCGCTGGCGGCGTTCTCGGCCAGCTCGCCCAACTGCAAAGAGGTAATCGAGCAGGCGTGCTCGACCACTTCCAGGCCACGGCCGACTTCGCCTTCGGCATCCGGCAGGGTCTTGCCATGTTCCTCGGTGATCAACGCCGCCAGCTCAGCGGTGTTGTCACGAATCAGCGCCTGCAGCTTGAGCATGATGCGCATGCGCTTGCCCAACGGTACCTTGCGCCATGTCTGGAAGGCTTCCTTGGCGCTGGCCACCGCACGCTCCACCTCTTCCGCACTACAGAAAGGCACCCGGGCCACCACTTCCTGGGTGGCCGGGTTGACGACGTCACGCCAGTCCTGACTTTGTGATTGTACTGGCTGGCCATCAATAAACATGGGGATTTCGCGAATCGGCATTGCATCTCTCCAGTTGGCTGGCGCGCTCCTTGAGGGGCGGCGCTCTTGTATTTATCAGGCGCCCCTGCCGGCGCGCCATAGGAAACAGGATAGTGATTACAGGCTAAACGGTATAGCAGGAAGTTAACGTAAGCGTCAAGATTTGATCAAGGCGGGTATCGGCGATTTTCGCGTAACACCGTGCCACTTTTCGCGCAGACTGATAAAGAGCACTTCTTACAAGCCTCGAAGCGACTGGATTATCTTCAACGATAGCGATACGCATGAGCCTCTGTCCTACTCGTTGGTTCATAAAAACCAAAGCACCCTGAAAGGAACGCTTTAAAAGGCTTGCAGTCTGTGATTCTCATGCCTGATCAACTCAACCTGTGATAAAAATGAGGTGTATGCGTGTTTTGCATCGTATCCGTGTGACGCATCGCAAACACTCTTTATGCAATCATTTTTATGAAGGGGTAAATGCCGACATCGTAGGGCAGGTTAATAAATTTACTCAAACTATCAGGTAAATAATACAGTCAAAACAAGCCCCCTATGTGAGGGAAAGCCGTACTTGTCGAGGGAAATACTGTTGGCAGCAGCGATTTTCAGAAATGCATGGAGTTACAGCAGCTTGGCTAAAAAAGTCAGCCACCCGCCGGAAATGTCCTTCATCAATGACGCTTTGAATCTATTGGCTTTCAGTTTCATCCTGGTTTTCTTCGTCAACCTTAAAGTGCCTGCTTCTGTCACAATATCGACAATCGATACATACACAAAAGTTATCTCTTTTCAAAAATTTAGCCCACCATTGCCGCTTGACTTTATAAATTCCGCTACCACCACATTCAGGACATTTAACCGGCATAACTTTCACCCCCCCATAAACGATATCTATATACTACATCAAAATGATGCTATTTCCCGAAAAAAACAGCTAAAGTCAGTGTGACAGTTTTAGATGGCCGCAAGGAGAAATAAATGCAAACATTCAAGAATGCATAAAATATTATTTAAATTAATTTAATTAATATAAGTCTAATAAATTAGAAGATAATAAAAACACCTCCAGCCAAGGCCAACATCATTAAAAGTCATTTTATACGGCTGCGCAAAATGGTGCAGCCGGACGATTCGTCATCAGCCCGGCCGGCCAGCCGATAGCACCTTGAGTGCTTTGAAAGGATATCTACGCTGACGGGCTTGTCGAATACAATTTCGGCC